>CAMODP010000142.1 GCA_946611445.1 uncultured Eubacterium sp. | reverse complement strand
CTATTACAGCGGGAGGGCCTGGTTTGTGGACGCGGATATTCTGGTACAGACAGCGGAAGACCAGGAAGAACTGCCCGCGGCTCCTGACGGTATGACGGAGACAGAGAACCCCCTGGCAGAACTGGAAAGGGAGATGCAGAGTGTCACACCGGCCGCTTCGAGAACCATTGCCCTGATTGATACCGGTGCGCCGGGGGATGTGAATGACCGCGTCACTGTACTTGGCGGAGACGCGGGTGATGACAACGGACACGGCTCTCTTATGGTGCAGGCAATACGGGAACAGAATCCGGACGCGAACATTCTCTCCATCAAGGCCCTTGACGCCGGCGGAAACGGGAATATTTCATCGGTTTACGCGGCCATGCAGTACGCAATGGCGGCCGGGGCGGATATCATCAATCTCTCCGTGACAGCTTTCAGTACGGCGGAGAACGCCGCTCTGGCAGACGCTGTGAATGAGGCTGTCTCGCGCGGCATCCTCGTCGTCGGAGCAGCCGGCAACGGCGGCACGGATGTCCGGTATTACACACCCGGCAATATCGGCGCGGCACTGATCGCCGGTGCCTGCGACGAAAGCGGACAGCGGCTTCCTTCTTCCAATTACGGAGAGACGGTAGATTATAATGTCGTTGCTGACTCTTCTTCGCTGGCGGCAGCCAGGCTCTCAGGCTACCTGTCTCTGCACGGAGAGGTACTGGAGGTCAATGAAAACGGCCTGATTTTTACCACGGATTACGTGCCCTCTCAGGAGCCGGAGGAAGAAGAGGGAGAAGGCGTATATTACCGGATAGATGAAAACGGAGGGTTTTCTGTTTCCGATACGATCACGGTCCGGCGTTTTGCCATTCAATACGGCGATATGCCGCTTGGCGTGCATTATCTGCCGTCTACCGGTCAGCTGCTCTACTGCATCGAGCCGGAGAAATCCTCTTCCGGGGGCAGCTACACCAGCTTCAATGCGCTGTCAGCCGCGGACAAGACCAAGATTGCCTTTATTTCTGCCAATGGCCTGCAGAAAATGAACGCGCGCTCTGCCAATCCCGCGTACGCGGCGGCGAGGGGCGATACGGTTGCGGATGGGTCTGCCGTTCTGTACAGGCGGGATTTTGAAATAACGCAGATGGCAATATGGCATATCGTGGGACGGGAATTCGGACTGGCAAACGCTGCTGAAAATGCCCAGAGAAATGCTCTGATCGCCGCGGCGGAGAGCTATGCGGCAACAAATGCCGACGGGAACTATTATATCCGGGAACTTACCATGCCGGCGGCAGGCAGCACGATGACGATGCGCCTGTCCTCAGACCGTAATTATTATGAGACGAATGAGTTTACCGTGACAAACAGGAACGGGCTCGGCATCGAAGTGACGCTGAGCGGCGGCCCCGGCGGCGCCGCTGTCGTGCAGACGGGTAGCAGCGTGAACGGGAATACCCTCTCCCGCACCTACCGGATCCGTATTCCCGCGTCCACGGTAAACACGATGACACCGGGGACAAAGACATGGCAGATCAATGTCAGCGGGCAGGGGCTGGTGTACAGCGTGGCTGCGTACCGGCAGGGCGGAGAGCAGGCCGTCACGCTGCTGACAACAGCTTCTCCGGTCAACCAGTCGTATTCTGCCGCGGCTTCCCTGGTCGTTGAAGAGCGGAACGGAACACTCAGCCTGTCGAAGCAATCCGCGGATACAACGCTGACAGGAGGCAACAGCTGCTATGATCTCTCAGGTGCCGTTTACGGCGTCTATAAAACAGAGGCAGCGGCAAATGCCGCTGCGGCAGCGGGGGCAGTGGGATCTGCAGCCGCAGGCACATTGACGACTGCTGCGTCAGGAGGATCCAATTCCGTATCGCTGGAAGCAGGAACGTATTATGTGCGCGAGATAAAGGCGTCGAAGGGCTATTCCGCGGACACTGCCAATCACAGGGTTACCGTCACGGCAGGGAAGGCTTCGACCGTCTCTTCCGCTGAGGTACCGCTCGGAAACCCGGACGGACTCCGGATATCCAAGCTGAACAAAGCGACAGGGAATACTGTTCTGCCTCCGAAATATTCCCTGGAGGGCGCTGAGTATACGGTCCGTTTCTATGCCGCGGCATCCGCCTCCGGCACAGCTGCCCGGACATGGGTGATAAAAACGGTGAAGACAGCTGACGGCGCCTGTATTGCTGCCCTTGATGACGCGCATAAGGTAAGCGGCAGCGGGGCGCCGTACGGAAAAGCCGCGTCCACGGGCATGTACCTCCTTCCTCTGGGCACTATTACCCTGCAGGAGACGAAAGCGCCCAGAGGATTTCAGCCGGACAAGACAGTTTATACCGGGCGCATAGACGGGCAGTCTCATATTACATGGAGCACGCCTGCCGGCAGTGCGCTGAAAACCGTGAACACTGGCGGTACGGAGCTGCAGCATGCGGAGGAACCATATGTACCGGAGATCGGCACCACGGCAGCTGACAAAGCGACCGGGAATCATGACGGAGAGCTCTCTGCGGCGGCTGTGATCCGGGATACGGTTTCCTATCGGAATCTGCTGGACGGAGAGACTTATACGCTGGAAGGAAGCGTAGTGGACAAAAGTACCGGGGAGACGGTGACATCCGGGAACTTCTCTGTCACGGCTGCCGCCTCTTCCGGAAGCTGGGAAGTGGAATTCACGCTGGATTCCAGTGAATTGAGGGGCAGAACCGTCGTGGTTTACGAACGGCTCTCTATTGAAGACACAGTGGTTGCGAAACATGAGAATCCGGATGATGCGGAACAGGCGGTGACCTATGAGGACCCCCGGATCACGACGGATGCCGCGGACGGGAAAACGGGAACCCGCGCGGGAACTGTCGGCAGTGCGGAGACCATTGTGGACACGGTGCATTTTGAGGGCGTCCTGCCGGGGAAAGAGTACACGCTCAGAGCCACGCTGATGAATCAGGCATCCGGGGAACCGCTGCAGGCAGAGGGGGCGGACATTACTGTTGAGAAAAAATTTACACCGCAGAGCAGAGAGGGAGACGTCCGGGTGGAAATACCGGTAGACTCCACGCTGCTGCAGGGCACTGCAGTCGTCTGTTTTGAGAGCATGTACAAGAACGATCTGGAGGTGGCCGTTCACGCAGACATTGATGACGATGCCCAGTCCGTCTCCTATCCCGTTCTGGAGACCGACGCGCGGGATAATCTGACGAATGACCATGCCGGCAGGGTGTCAGGACAGACGCAGATTATCGACACCGTGCGCATACGGGGACTGGTGCCCGGCCTGGAATATACGGTCAGAGGCATATTGATGAACCGGGAGACCGGAGAGCCTGTACAGGCAGGGAACAGGGAAGAACCATCCGGAGAGACTGGCAGTGAGCCTCCGGCGCAGACAGAACCGCAGAGTGTGACAGCAGAACAGACCTTTACCGCCGAGGCGGCCGAGGCGGAACTGGAGCTGGTATTCGAATTGAATACAACGGCACCGGAAGGCCTTACGGCGGTGGCTTTTGAATCTCTTTATCAGTCCGGCACCGAGGTGGCTGCCCACGCCGATATTGAGGATGAGAGACAGAGCGTCCACTACCCGTCGCTTACAACAGACGCGAAAGACGGCAGCAGCGGTACGCATGTCGGAACCATCGGAAAGACGGAGACGATCGTCGACACAGTCACCTGCCGGAACCTGATCCCCGGACAGACCTATACCATACGCGGCGTGCTGACAGACCAGAAAACCGGGGAGCCTGTGACAGAGGAAGGCAGGCCTGTCACCGCGGAAGAGTCATTTGAGGCCTCCGCGGCAGAGCAGCAGATTGAAATGACCTATATCGTGAACAGCACGCTGCTGGCCGGCACATCCGTCGTCGTGTTCGAGGATCTGCTGCACAGTGAGGTGACCCTTGCCGTCCACCACGATCCGGAGGATGACGCGCAGAGCGTCCTGTATCCGGAGCTTCCGCACAAGACAGTGGACAGGATGTCCAATAATTACGGAGAGGAACACATCTGGACAGTCACGCAGACCATTCCGGAACGGTTCTCCCGCCTGGAGAGCGGTCTCCAGAGCCTTGTGATTGAAGATACGCCGGATGCCAGACTCGGCTGGAACAGATTTATCAGCCTCAGAATACGGGACTGCAGCGGAGAGGACCTGATACGGGATACGGATTATACGGTGACAGAACCCGGATCGGCTTCCGGCGGAAAACTGCTGATCAGCATTACATCCGCAGCCGGTATCGAAAAGCTGAAAGCAAATGAAGGGAAAATTCTGGAATTGCAGTTTGGCACCGTGATCCGTGAAGAAGCCTCCCCCACGAAAAGCGCTGTCGGCGAAGGCAGAGACTTTGACAGCAGCGGCAATGAGGATCTCATTCCCAACCAGGCAGGCGTGACAATCGGAGGCGTCACGAATCTGACAGAAAAACCGTACGTATATACGGGGGAAATCAGACTCCGGAAAACGAATTCCGCCGGAAGGCCGCTGGAAGGCGCCGTATTTGCCCTGTTTCACGAGGACGGCACTGCCTTCGACAGAAACGGGAAGGCATACCAGGCGCGGAGCGGAAAAGACGGATACGCGCTCTTCTCCGGGCTGGAGAACGGCACGTACATCATCCGTGAGACCAGGGCACCGCAGGGCGCAGAGCGCAATGCAGGCGAACTGACAGCCGTGATAGAAAACGGTGTCCTGACCTCAGTCAACGGCGCGCCGGTCGGCGAGGCGGACCGGCTGATCACAGTGACAGACCGCGGGAAAATCATTTTACACGCAGGAGGCCCCGGGAACGCAGGTTTCTGGCTTGCCGGGCTTGGATTGCTGGGAGCCGGAGCGGCTCTTTGCCTGAGACGAAGAAAAAGAGCCTGAGACTATCGGATCTGCAGGGGCTTCTGCACTAAACCGGACACTGCAGAGAAGCCCAGGCCGGGCAGACAGCCCTGTGCGAACGAACCTGAATCCCACGCACAGAGCTGTTTGTCTGGCTTTTACTTCAATACAGTCGTGCAACAAGAGCTGCTTTCGGGCTATATCCCATGTTTTTACACCTATTACCAGCAAATCCCTT
>CAMODP010000141.1 GCA_946611445.1 uncultured Eubacterium sp. | reverse complement strand
CAGTTCTGTGACATCTTCGGCACGCCGAAAAATCTGGCAGTTACGGCGGGACAGCTGGAAGCCGCCCTGAACAATGAATGCTCCTTTGACGCATCTGCGATCGAAGGCTTTCGCGATACCCTGCATGAGATGTACCTTCATCCGGATCTCGACACGTTTGATATATATCCCTGGCGTCCGCAGACGGGCAAGGTGGCCAGACTGTACTGTGATATCTGTACGGCGGACGGGGAACCTTTTGACGGGGATTCCAGACATGTGCTCCGCCGCGTTCTCCGGCAGGCGGAAGAAAGCGGCCTTTATTTTGACATTCAGCCGGAGCCGGAATTTTTCCTGTTCCATACGGATGATGAGGGCCGGCCCACACTGATGACTCATGAGACGGCCGGATATTTTGACGTCGCGCCGACAGATCTGGCCGAGAACGTCCGCAGAGATATCATTCTGAGCCTGGAGGAGATGAACTTTGAAATTATCGGGTCTCACCATGAACTCTCTCCTGCGCAGCATGAGATAGATTTCGCAGGGGGGAGCGCAGGCCGTGTTGCCGACCAGGTGATGACATTCCGGCAGACAGTGCGGACCGTTGCCAGAAAGCACGGGCTGTGCGCGACATTTATGCCGAAGCCCCGGGCAGATGTCAACGGTTCGGGTATGCATCTGCACATCCAGTGCCGCGACCGGCTGGGGAAGAACCTTTTTGCGGCTGATGAAGGGCAGGGACATCTGTCTCCCCTGGCGAGACATTTCGCGGCCGGACTGCTCGCGCACGCCGCGGGCATGACGCTGATCACGAATCCTCTCGTCAATTCCTATAAACGGCTTGTCCGCGGATTTGATTCGCCTACCGTCATATGCTGGTCGGATATTCTGGCAAACCGCTCCGCCTATATCAACATCCCCGGCCAGGGCGGGGACCGGACGCGCATAGAGCTCCGCAGCCCTGACGGTGTGTGCAACCCCTATCTGGCGTTTGCCCTCTGCATTGCTGCCGGACTGGATGGCATACGGCGCAATCTGGAGCCGCCGGAGATGATTCACGAAAATCTCTCCGGGCTGACAGATGCCCAGATCCGGAATCTGGACCTGCATACGCTGCCGGAGACGCTCGGCGAGGCACTGGATGCCTTCAGAACGGATCCGCTGGCCAGAGAGGTGCTCGGAGACCGGATCATGGACGGGTATGACAGCAGGAAGCGCAGAGAGTGGAAGGCGTTCCGGACGGTTGTCACAAACTGGGAGATTGAGAATTACCTCGGAAAATACTGAGCGTATTGTATACGGGAGCATTGTTTTACAGGCCTCCCCACAGCATGAAAAGGCAGTAACAGGGTTTGCAGAGTATTATCGTCGCATATGCAAAGGCGGAAGACGCAAGAAAGATCAGGGCGCTTCTGGTAAGGAACGGACGCGATGTCGCGGCAGTGACATCCTCCGGCGCCCAGGCACTCGCCCATGCGGAGACGCTGGAGAGAGGCATCATTATCTGCGGATACCGTCTGCGGGATATGCTGTACCGTGAGCTGGCGGAAAACATGCCGGCCGGTTTTTATATGGCGGTAATCACTTCACCGGTGCACCTGGATGAAGCGCATCGGACAGAACGCACGGTTTTTCTCACTACACCGCTGCGGGTCCGGGAATTGCTGCAGACACTGGAAGAATTTGACAGAGAGGTTCCCCGTGCGCGGAAGACCCCTCCCGGGGATTCCGGTAAAACGGAAGAAGAAAAGAGAATTATCTCGCAGGCCAAGGCGGTGCTGATGGAGAGAAACCACATGACAGAAGCCGAGGCGCACCGCTACCTGCAGAAATGCGCGATGGACAGCGGAAACAGACTGGCAGAGAGCGCCGGCATGGTGCTGCTTCTGTCCTCGCAGATTGTTCAGAAAGAGAGACAATAATAACAAAATATAGTCCTGCGTAACAAAAATGTTACAATAATTGGTGCTTTTTGCCATTGTAACTGTAACCGATGTGTGCTAGTATGTTAAAAAGTTGAGTCGAAACTTTTACGTTGCCGAGAAACAATCTTAATATGATGTTCGGGATAAGCGTAAAGAGATATACACAGAAGGACAGGTGGAATTCCTTCTGCATGCACAGAGGCGTATGAGTATGAGAAAGATGAAATTTCTGACTGCAGCAGGCCTGGCAGCGGTTCTTGCGTTGGGCAGCGCGGCGGTTTTTGCGGATGAAGTTGAGGAACTGACGCAGGAAGAGAATTATCTTGTCAGCCAGATGGAAGAGACATCCGCCGTGATCACGGATCTGGAGGCGCAGGAAGCATCCCTGCTCGGGGAGCTCGATGATCTGGAGGCGCAGATTGTAAAAACCATGGCCAGTGTGGAATCATTGACCGCGAAGGTGGCAGCGCTGGAGAATCAGCTGGCCGTCACACGGGAGAAGCTGGCGGCTGCCAAGCAGAGTCAGGCTGAGCAGTACAGCGGCATGAAGACCCGGATACAGTTCCTGTATGAAAACGGCGGGGAAGCCGGATGGGCTTCTCTGGTGCTGGCAGACGGAGATGTTTCGGAGATCCTGAATAAAGCGGAATATACCCAGCAGATGTATGCCTATGACCGCAAGATGCTGGAGCAGTACGATGCGATCGTCACCGAGGTGAAAGAGCTGGAGCAGCAGGAGCTGAATGAGAAATCCAGCCTGGAGGTGAAGAAGCAGGAAGCCAGGGACAATCAGGCACATCTGGAGGAACTGCAGAAAGAGACCGAGGCTAAGTACGGGGACAACCAGACGCAGCTCGCTGAGAAACAGGCGCAGATCGCACAGCTGACAGTTCAGGTTCTGGAGGTCAGAGACGCGAAGGCGGCGGCGATTGCGCAGCAGGAAGAGGCAAAACGTCAGGCGGAAGCGCAGTACCAGGCATTCCTGGCGGCGCAGCAGGCGTATATGTATTACAGCACCGCGGCAACAGGAACCGGTGACGGCACCGGGACAGCAGGGTATGATTACAGCGGCGTGACGGCAGCCATCGGAAACGGCGGCGGCGACTACAGCGGAGCGGCGTATACGGATGCTGCAGCAGGCGGCGGTACGGCCGCTGCGGACACATCAGGCGGCGGCGCGGCCTACACGGAGTCTTCGAGCGGCAGCTCCACAGGCCAGGCGGTACTGGCATACGCGCAGCAGTTCCTGGGCAACCCCTATGTATACGGCGGCAACAGCCTGACGAACGGCGTTGACTGTTCCGGCTTTGTCCAGCAGGTGTATTCCAATTTCGGCATCAGTACATCCCGGACCTCCTGGGATATTGAGAATGACGGCTCTGCCGTGTCCTACAATGATGTCCAGGTCGGCGACGTGCTCTGCTATGACGGACATGTCGGCATTTACGCCGGCGACGGTCAGATTATCAATGCGATTGACGACGCACACGGTATCGGTTACTCCGACGCCAAATTCGACGAAGTCACAACCATACGCAGATATGTCTGATGTCAGGGCACGAGACCCTGAACCAGCGGAACCTGTTTAATTATAGCGTAAAGTCACTCCGGGGATTGCGTCTCCGGAGTTTTTTTGTCACGGATATCTCTTTTTACACGGCCGGGACACAGCATGAGTGTCCGGGGCATACCGAGAGGAACAGGCGTATTATGAGTATCAGAGTCATACAGGAGAGCAGGTCATGGATCGCCGTATACAAGCCTGCCGGACTGGCTGTACAGACCGGAAGGATCGGGGAGACAGACCTGGAATCTGAATTGCGGAAATATCTGGCCGGCGGCCGGCACGCAGAAGAAAAAAACAGACGGGAACAGCCTCCGTATCTGGCGGTTATTCACAGGCTCGACCAGCCGGTAGAGGGGATTGTGCTGTTTGCGAAGAACCCACGTGCCGCAGCGTCTCTTTCTTCCCAGCTTCAGCAGCATATAATAAGGAAAGAGTATCTGGCCTGTGTCCATGCTGCCCGGGATGCGCAGATCTCCGCCGGTCATGCAGAGGACGCGGGAGCCGGAGGCCGGCCTGAACAGCAGACGTGCTGGTATGGACTTTGTGACTGGCTGATCAGAGACGGAAAGACCAATCTGTCCCGTGTAACAGCGGCGGGAACGAAGGGGGCAAAGAAAGCAGAACTGGAGTACCGGATCCTCTCAGAATCCGACGGCACGGCGGTTCTGGAGATTCGCCTGCACACCGGGCGGCACCACCAAATCCGGGTGCAGCTGGCGCATGCAGGTATGCCAATCATAGGTGACAGAAAATACGGAGACGGATTTATGCCGGCAGGCTGTCATTTTGCTGCAAGCTCCTTTCCCGCACTCTGTGCCTGGCATCTCTCCTTCACGGATCCAGACAGCGGAAAGAATGTCACACTGAAAGTGAAGCCTGAGAATCTCTTGCTCATATAAGATCCGACTGTCAGAGCCTTCAGCGGACGAAAGAAGCGAGCGTGAAAGACGCGTCCGCTCATGCGGTTCCTTCCGCCGTATGCAATGTCGGGACTGATGCAAGACCGACATTTAGAAACTCACTGTTGAAATAGAGTATTTAAGGTGTTAAAATTTGAAAATAAGAGGCTGCAGGTGTCGTGTTATCGATGAAAAGGGAAGTGGGTGAAAGTCCCGCACGAGCTCGTCACTGTAAGCAGAGTGCAGATGCCTTCAGGCGATTGCCGGCCACTGGAAACGGGAAGGCGGCATCTGTAGAGTAATACTCTGTAAGTCAGGAGACCTGCCTGCAAGCCCGGGATGGTGAGCTACGAGTATTGGCTGTACATCTGATTTTCCCTGATTCCAGGGAAGTTTTTTGTGCGGTTTTGTGCGTCGGGTATAGCTGGCGCCTTTTCTTTTTGTAAACCGTTTTATTCAGAATGACATGCCCGTCGGAAGAGGCGGCGGAACTGCCGGAGCCGCCGGGTATATCAGATATCTCTACATGAAGTAAATGGAGAGAGTGTGTAACTGTGGTTTTGTTTTCAGTAACAAAAGGTGTGTAGTTGAAGGAGGAAATTATGAAAAAGCCGGTAGCGTTATTGACAGCTGCATTACTTACTTGCAGCCTCCTGGCTTCCTGCGGCAGCAAGCCTGCTAC
>CAMODP010000140.1 GCA_946611445.1 uncultured Eubacterium sp. | reverse complement strand
CGCAACGCCCTAAGTCCTCGAAAGCATGAAACTCTATGGCTTTCATGCGCTTCCTTTGGCTGTTCATGGTAATTAAGGCGTTCTCACTTCAGGTTCAGCATGAATGACCAGCTACAATGTTGTGAGCCGCCGTTCACGGAGCGGAAGCACCTGAAAACCAAGAGTTTCTATGCTTCCTGCGGAAAACGGGCTTATGCGATATCCGCATCTGCGTGGACTGTATGCTGGTGAAATGTTTTCTGTGCGGCATCCGGAAGAAACAACATAAATCATCTGTTTCACCATCTATAACAGCTGTCTGCACCGTGGCTTCCTGTCTGACGGACTGCGTTGGAGCAAGCGCAGACAGCCGCCGGGTTTCTGCAAGTCGCGAAGCAGGGGCGAGATCGGGCATTCCTCTGCCCGATCGAGAGCGAGACGGAGGAGTTCTCATAAAGAGAACTCCGTAGTTTCGAGCGGTACCCAGCGAAGAGAATTGCCGAAACCCATGCGGATGACGCGCAAAGCGACTGCAGGACAAGGACAGGAAGCCACGACGCAGACTGCGTCCTGTGCCGAAAACTCTCAAAATGTATACATTTGACAGATATGGAGATTCCGATGAATACACCTGAAAACACCCCCGACCTGCGCGTCAGCATCGCAGGCGTTGAACTGAAGAATCCCGTCATGACTGCCTCCGGCACTTTCGGTTCCGGCATGGAATACAGCGAGCTGACGGATCTGAACGGCCTGGGCGCCGTCGTGACGAAGGGTGTCGCGTCGCAGCCGTGGCCGGGCAATCCCGTTCCGAGGATTGCCGAAGTTTACGGCGGCATGCTCAATGCCATCGGCCTGCAGAACCCAGGGATCGATGTCTTCTGCAGGCGGGACATCCCGTTTCTCCGGCAGTACGACACAAGGATCATTGTGAACGTGTGCGGGCACACGGAGGAGGAATATCTGGAGGTCGTCGACCGCCTGGCGGGCGAGCCCGTGGATATGCTGGAGATCAATATCTCCTGCCCAAATGTGAAGGAGGGCGGGATTGCTTTCGGCACGGATCCGCATATGGTTGAGCATATTACGCGTGAGATAAAAAAACATGCCGCACAGCCCGTGATTATGAAGCTCAGCCCGAATGTCACGGATATTACAGTCATGGCGAAGGCGGCGGAAGCAGGCGGCGCGGATGCCGTGTCGCTGATCAATACCCTGACGGGCATGAAGATAGATATTCACACGAGGCGTTTTGCGCTGGCAAACAAGACGGGAGGGCTGTCCGGGCCTGCCGTCCGTCCGGTGGCCGTGCGGATGGTCTGGCAGGCGGCGCATGCGGTGAAGATTCCCATTATCGGCATGGGCGGCATTACATGCGCGGAAGATGCCATAGAGTTCCTGTTGGCAGGAGCGTCTGCCGTCGCTGTGGGCACGGCGAATTTCTTCCGGCCCGACGCCGCTTCGCAGATTACAGAGGGGCTGGAAGAATATCTGCGCGCCGCGGGCATGCGGTCCGTGCGGGAACTGATCGGCGCCGTACAGGATTGACAGGAGGAGAGGAACGATGGAAGCGTATAAACAGGATTTTATCGAATTCATGCTGGAGAGCCGGGTCCTGAAATTCGGCGACTTCACACTGAAAAGCGGCAGGAAGTCTCCCTTTTTCATGAATGCGGGCGCCTATGTGACGGGCACGCAGCTTCGCCGCCTGGGGCAGTTTTATGCGCAGGCAATTCATGACAGCTTCGGGCTGGATTTTGATGTCCTGTTCGGGCCGGCCTACAAGGGAATACCGCTTTCGGTAGCTACGGCAATGGCGATCAGCGAGATGTACGGTGTCGACGTGCGGTACTGTTCGAACCGCAAGGAGGCCAAGGATCACGGTGACGCGGGCATCCTTCTGGGCAGCCCGATTCATGACGGTGACCGCGTGGTGATGATCGAGGATGTGACGACCTCCGGAAAGTCTATTCAGGAGACCTGGCCGATTCTGAAGGCGCAGGGAGAGATTGAGATCAAGGGGCTGATGGTGTCCCTGAACCGTATGGAGCGCGGACAGGGTACGGCGGGTGCGCTTGATGAGATACGCGCGACTTACGGTTTTCCCGCGGAGGCCATTGTCACGATGACAGAGGTGTGTGACTATCTGTCTTCCCTGCCGGCAGACAGAGCGGTGCTGAATGATGAGCTGAAGGAGGCCATCCGGGCATATTATGCCCAATACGGGGCGGAGGGCGCGCCATGGCAGTGAGACGCCCGCGGCCCCGCTATACGTTCCTGCAGGACGAGAGCGCTCCGCAGCTGAAGGCGTCGCTGATCATGGCAGGGCTGTCTTTTCTGTGTCTTCTGATTCTGATCGTGATTGCCTCCGTCAGGGAGACCGGCGCGGACATGGTATCCGGCGCCGCGGCGCTTGCCGCCATGCTGGTGTCCTGGTATGCCTTTCTGGTGAGCATGCGGGAGCTTGCAAAACGGCCGGTGAATATCACGCTTGCCGCGGTCAGCGCAGGAGTTACCGGACTGCTCGCCATTGTATGGCTTGCCGTTCTTCTGGCAGGCGTAAAAGCCATGTAATAAGATCATAAGGAGCAAATGTGGGATACAGACAACTTACAAAGGATGAGCAGGAGCGGTTTTTGCTGGCCTCAGAGCGTCTGGCGGAGATTGCTGCCGGGGGAGAAAACAGAGAGCCTCTGTGGGAGTATTTCCGCCGGGAGGCAGCTTTTCTTCTGGAGGCGGATGCGCTCCGGAAGGAAATCGCCGCAGGCAGTTGGGAGAATGCACCGGAAGAACGACTGGAAGAGAGAAACAGGAAGCTGTACGGCGAACTGACTGGAGATGCGTACGCGCATTGCTTCGGCAATCCAGCTTATCTGCGGGATGTTTTCGGCCCTGAGACGGGCGGTCTGCTCGGAGCTCTGTACACGGAGCTTCGGGGGGCAGTGGTGTATGCGTTTGACGACAGGCCGTGGGATCTTCTGATTCTCATGGAACTGCTCCTGCAGATGTACTGTCTGTATGCGCAGGAGGAAACAGATTCTGAGCCGGATGCGGCGGACGGCATTGACGGAAACTATGCGGCCGCCCGGGAAATTCTGTACTGGTATACGCTGGATTACTGCCGTGAGATTACCGAGGAGAGGACGAGGGAGCTGCTGGATCCTTCCCTGTCCCCTGTGAGAGACCGGATCATGGAAGCAGATCTGCGGGATCTGCGCTATCTCTATTCCTTCGGGGAGTATGTTACGGAGACTGAAAAGCGGACAGCCCGTTTTCTGAACAGCCTTTCGGAAGAAGAGGCTGAGGCGGCTGCCAGGATCTGGACGGAGGGCTACCGGCTGGGCTTTGAGGCGCAGCGAAAAGACATACATATCAAGAAGACGGTGGAGATCCGCAGCCGGCTCGGATTTGAGCGGCTTGTGCGGTGCGCCGTACGCCAGTTCCGCGAAATGGGTCTGGAGACTGTCATCTGCCGCTGCGCGCCGCATGCCGTCACGCGCAGGCAGCATATCCGGAACGGATGGTACGGCGCGGTGCCGAATCAGCAGTTTGAGTATGATCACCGCAATGACGCGGCGCTCTGGCTGGATGAGCGCTTTGTGACGGAGAAGCTGCGCAGCCAGCAGCAGGCGTATGAGCAGTTCCGGCAGGAGGCGGCTGTATACGGCGGTCCCGCGGTCATGGAAACTTTTGGCGAGACTCCTTTTTCACCGGCAGGCGGGAGCTGCCTTCTGGATCTGTCAGAGGAACAGCAGCAGCTGCAGGTGCGTCTGATGAATGAATCCGCGCAGATCACAAACCGCTA
This sequence comes from uncultured Eubacterium sp., assembly GCA_946611445.1. Classification (GTDB taxonomy): domain Bacteria; phylum Bacillota; class Clostridia; order Lachnospirales; family Lachnospiraceae; genus Bilifractor. The sequence continues at coordinate 1,273 of CAMODP010000140.1, read as the reverse complement.
TATCCGCGCTGAAGAAAGGAGCTTCACGATCATAGCCTGGCCTGTGCCGGCGGTCGGGGAGCAGTATGAGGAAATCTTCCGGGAGATCATACGGATCAACAGCCTGGATTACCGCACCTGGCAGGAGATCCAGCAGCATCTGATCGATGCGCTTGATGGCGGGGACCGGGTCCGCATACGCGGCAGAAACGGGAACGAGACAGATCTGACCGTGCGGCTGCATCCGCTGCGGGATCCCGCGCATGAAACCAATTTCGAGAACTGTGTCGCAGATGTCAATATCCCGGTCGGGGAGGTGTTCACGTCTCCGCTTCTGACGGGTACGGAAGGCCTGCTGCATGTCAGCAGCGTGTATCTGGAGGATTTTCAGTACAGAGATCTCCGCATCCGGGTTGAGGATGGCATGATCTCTTCCTACAGCTGCGCCAACTTCTCCTCCGAGGAGGAAAACCGGCGTTATATTGAGGAGAATATCCTCTTTCACCATCCGTCGGTTCCCATGGGAGAATTCGCCATCGGCACCAATACTGCGGCTTACCGGACCGCAGAAAAATACGGCATCGCGGACAGGCTGCCGATCCTGATTGCCGAGAAGATGGGCCCGCATTTCGCATTTGGAGACACCTGCTACAGCCGGCAGGAGGACATGCCGGTCTTCAACCCGGACGGGAAGGAGATCATCGCGCGGGACAATGAGAGATCCCTGCTGCGGAAAACGGATCCTGACCGGGCGTATTTCGGATGTCACACTGACATCACGATTCCCTATGACGAGCTGGGGTACATCCGGGTACTGCGTCCGGACGGCACGGAAGTGTCCCTGATCGAGGACGGGAGATTTGTCCTGCCCGGCACAGAGGCACTCAACAGAGAACTGATATAAAATACTGTCGCAGGCAGCCATCGGATGACAGATGGAGAAAGGAAGCAACATGAGTAAAGTAGGAATCGTAATGGGCAGTGATTCGGACATGCCCGTCATGGCAAAAGCAGCGGATATGCTGGAGAAATTCGGAATCGAATACGAGATGACCATCATTTCCGCGCACAGGGAGCCGGATACATTTTTCACCTATGCGAAGACAGCTGAGGAGAGAGGACTGAAGGTCATTATCGCGGGGGCCGGGATGGCCGCCCATCTGCCGGGTATGTGCGCGGCGCTGTTTCCGCTGCCGGTCATCGGTATCCCGATGCACACCACGTCTCTGGGCGGCAGGGATTCGCTGTACTCCATCGTACAGATGCCAACCGGCATACCGGTTGCGACAGTGGC
>CAMODP010000139.1 GCA_946611445.1 uncultured Eubacterium sp. | reverse complement strand
TCTGCGCCGCATAATCAACCTGCGCCGGCTGACGCTTGTTGAAGCGCTCCGACCACACCGCGTCCATACCCTCAAAGCCCGGCCACTGAACGTACTCTTCCGGACCATACTCAGCAGAATAGCCGTGGGTCACGGTCTTCTGCACGCCGGATGCATACTGCATGTAGAACACCTGGCGATAATAATTGTTGTCATACACATAGTTACCCGAGATCCACGCGCCGGTCTCGCTGGACATACGCTTTCCGAACAAATGGGCACCGCCCGCCATGTTGCGGTGGCTGTCCAGCTCGTTACCGAACTCCATCGATTCGGTCTCGACATAATCAAGAACCTTTGCCGGCTCCGAAATTTCAAAAGGCGCACCGTAGGAATTCTCGGCCCTCAGTCTCATGTTGCGGCCATGCAGCCAGTCCGCCAGCACCTGCAGGCAGTTTTCCATATAAAGCTCGGTCTGGGTCTGCTGGAAATCCAGCCGGAAATTGTCGACATACGTCTGCCCGGCTTCGTCGTCCGGCTCATAGAAGTAAACATTGGGCGCTCCGAAGGTCCCGCCCCTCTTGATGAGGAAGGGAAGCAGCGTATCGATGTCATAGGTGTTCCGGGCGGAGAACTGCTCCTCCATATCGGCGCACCACAGCTGCCCTGTGGTATCAGAGCCATGCACCGACAGCTCCAGAGAATCCATGTACAGATCGCATTCCTCGATCTGGTCGATCAGAGACTGCACCTCGTCTGTCAGCACTTCCTGATCCCAGTAGTCGATCAGAGCCTGCGCGCCTTCCGTGCTCAGATAGTTGATCGTGTAGCTCTTGTCGATCGCGGGCCGGTATGCTTCGCCGGTACCGTACTGCCAGAAGGCGAACAGATCCCAGTCGCCTGCTTCCGGAGCGGTCCAGGAGATCGTATGGCTTTCGCCCTCCTCCTTTACCAGATCCGTGACGTCCTGCAGCGACGACATGTCAATCTTTGAAGGCTGTACCTTTCCCTTTGCCGTTCTTTCCGAGCCCCGCCCGGTCACCTTTGCGGCCAGTACCTTTACAAGCTGCTGCTTCTTTACATTGCCCGGCAGACTGCAGGAGGGCACCTCGCCGTCATAGGCCGGAACTCCGTCCGGTCCTGCTTCCGGCGTAACCGCCGCGCAGCCCAGCTCCTGGGACGCCGCTTCCTGATCCGGATTGATGGAAACCAGGTTTGCCGTAGCCCAGTGCGTGCCGCTGGTCATGCTGACGCTCATGCCAAGCTTCGCACATTCCTCAATGATCACATGGGTATCGTGAATCCATTCCGGCGAGCCCCATGCATACGAAGCATCGTCCAGGAACTTCGATTCATCCAGCGTTACAAACTCCACGCCGCCGTATCCTGCATCATAAAGCTCGTGAATGGACTCGATCAGGGTCTCGTCCGTGTGAGAACCCTCCGCCAGCCACCAGCGGGCATACGGGCGGTGCTTCATTTCCGGTTCGGCAAACGCTTCTTCCGTCTGCGCTGCAAAGCCGTCTGTCTGGGCCTGCGCTGCATCGGCTTTCTGAACAGCTGCATCAGTTTCCGGCGCAGCAGACTCGCCTGCCGGCTGCGCTTCGGCGCCGGATGCACTCTCCCCGGCCGCGTACACGGGCGCCGCCAGAAGGGATGCCGTCAAGAGGAACGAAAGCCCTGTTTTCATCATTCTTTTCCGGTTGTTCATAAAAATCTCCTTTATATAGTGATTCATTTCCTGCGCCGAATTTTTGCGCGCCTTCACGACTTACTCTTCTGCTTCATCCACAAGATGAGCGTTCAAAAAATCTGCTCCCGCCTTCTGCGCCAGATCTCTGCCCCGGTCAAACATCATTTCGAAGCCGTGCACCGATTTCTTTCCGGTAACGACCAGCAGCTCAGAAGATGCTTCGCTGTAGGCATTGTTGAGCGCGTCCATCGAATAGCTGAGAGGCACGGTCTTGTCGTTCAGGCCATGAATGAGCAGCACGTCGCCGGTGTAGCCCTTGATCTCATTCATGACATCGATGTCGTACGCGTCCAACGCGTAGCAGGCGCCCAGCGTTCCCATGGCCGTCTCCACCGTATCGCCGGTCACCGCGCCGATGTCCGGAATGAATTCGTGCAGATCATCAACTATGCAGAAGGCCGGATAGACCAGGATCATGGCCTTTACCTCGTCCGGCCGGGAAGCCGCCGTCATGGCGCTCACAAATCCGCCCTGGCTCTGGCCCAGAAGGAACAGATGCTCCTTATCCACAAAGGACTTTGATTCCACAAAATCCATGATCGCGTTCAGGTCGCTGATCTCGGTCTTCACCGACATGGTAAGATAGGTCAGGTCACTGTTGGAATTTTTTCCGCCTCCGCAGAAATCGAAGGCATATACGACGTACCCCTCTGCCGTCATTGCCTGCGGCCACTGGGAACGCTCCACCATGGCGGCCGTGGAGCCGAGACCATGGCTCATGATAACGGTCGGATATGAGCCGTTCTCATCAAAACCTTCCGGATAATAAAACTTGCCGTAAATGTTCAGATCGCCGTTCTTGCACCAGGTGACCACGGAAGTAAAGCCTTCGCCTTCTTCGGTATACCCCTCCTGAATCGCCGGATCGGCTTCCTCTGTCTCTGCAGCAGCCGCTTCGGTTCCGGCCGCTGCCTCTTCGGTTTCAGCAGCCACTTCTTCGGCATAAGCCGGTACCATACAAAAAGAAGCCAGGATTGCCGCGGAAACTCCGATGATGCTTTTCTTCACTAAGTTCTTCATTTTCTCTCCTCCCTGTTCCAGCATAAAAACAATTACGTATCATTCTGCGATATGATTGTATGTTTTTCTTATCTGATCCGGTAATGTCCCGGCAATCCGGAGCAGGTCAGCCGGACCCGATATATCCATTTTAAGATTTCCGGATCAAACTTCAACCACTCTGGAACAACTGGTCATTTTCAGGGAATCACAGGGCTGCGAAGGTCCGGAAACCGGATGGAAATGACGCAGGTTTTGTGATACCATTTTACCAGAAGCATCTACCGGAGGAAAAACACATGACGATCTGGCTTTCCACCTCGGCGTTGACTACTGCCATGCAGACCTTTGGTCTGTTATGGTTCTGTTCCTGGCTGTTTCCCGAACGCCTGGCTCTGCCGCGGAACATCTTCCTGAAAGCTCTGCTCTTTCTTTTTGCCGATATGGCGGTATGCCTGTGCATCTATCTGGCCACCCGGCTGTTTCCGGACCAGGGCATGGTCTACGCGTTTGGCTGTACCCTGCTGTTTCAGTTCGCGGCCTGCCAGATTCTGTTCGAGGGCAGCGGTTTTTTCAAGTTTTTCAATTTACTGTTCGCCAATGTCTACTTTACCGGCGTGCTGATGGTCTCCCTTTTTGCGGCAGATACGTTCGTACCCCTCCGTGTACACCGGACTCCTCTGCTCTATGCCGTGTATATCAACGTGCTCCCCCAGCTGGCCGCCATTCTGGCACTGATCCCGCTTTTCCGAAGGGCTGTACGCACGCGTTTTAAGACCTCGCCTCCAAGATACTACTGGCTGTACGCCTGTCTTATCTACCTGGCGTTGTATTTTGGGCTGATGTATACCATAGACGCCCTGCCCCGCCGCGGCAATGCCCAGGCGCTCTCGGTACTTCTGGAAGCGGTCCTGCTTCTGATGAGTGTGGTGTTCTACCTGATGTTTCTTTCCATCTGCGACGGCTATCACGAAAAGATCCGGCACTCTCTGATCGAACAGCAGGTCCAGCTGCAGAAAGCCCACCTTACCGAGAGCCAGGCTGCCGGCAAGGCTCTGAAAGAACTGCGGCATGAGCTGAAGAACTATATGTTCTATATGAATTACCTGATCGACCAGGGTGATTTTGAAAAGCTTCTCAGCTTCTTTGCTGATTTTTATCAGAAGGAGCATCGCAATCTGTACGAGGTCAGCGGCTCCGAAAACTTTCTGGACGCCGTGCTGCAGCAGAAATTCACCACGGCCCGCGCTCTTGGCATCGAGATTGACGATCACGTGCTGCTTCCGGATGGAGAGATTTTGAACAATCTGGATCTCTGCATCGTGCTCTCCAACCTTCTCGACAACGCCATTGAAGCCTGCAGGGGGCTTTCCGGTCCCTCCATCGCCATCCAGCTCCGGCAGGTCAAGGAGTATGTTTCTCTTGTCGTCAGAAACAGTGCCGCTCAGGATGTATTGAAAAACAATCCCCTGCTGCACACAGGAAAACTGGACAAAGAGCTGCACGGCATCGGCCTGCAGGTCATCCGGGATATTGTCGAGCGTTACGAGGGCAGCATTTCATTCGAAAGCGACAGCACTGCCTTTACCGTCATGCTGATGATGAAGATGCCTCTGTTCCAGACCCAGACAGAAAGTGAGGGAACCGTATGATCCATATTGCCGTATGTGACGACGAACCGCTCGCTGTGCAGCTGCTGCAGGAGCGGCTGACCGCGCTTCTTTGCAGGGAAGAAACAAAGATCGACGTTTTTATGTCCGGCACACAGATGCGTGACAGCATTCTGGCGGGAAAAAGCTATGACCTGATCTTTCTGGACATCAATCTGCCGGACATGAACGGTATCTTTCTGGCCCGGCACTTCCGTCCCTTCATCAGGGACAGTCTGCTGATTTTTGTTTCCAGTCAGGACGATGCGGTATATGATTCTTTCAGTGCCGCCCCGTTCAGGTTTCTTCGCAAAAGCCGGCTTCAGGAAGAGCTCCCCCGCATCGTGCAGGACGCTCTGAAAGAGCTGCAAAAAAAAGCACCTGCCGGCATCTTGCTGCAATACCGGCAGGCACAGATTTCTGTAAATCCGTTAAAAGTAATCTATATCGAGTCCAATCTCAAAAATCAGGTGATCCATCTGACCGACAGTACGCTGGAGATCAACTACCGCCTGAAGGATCTGGAACCGCTGTTCGTACCGCACGGGTTCATCAAACCCCACAACAGCTATCTGGTCAATTACCGCTTTATCTCATCCATCCAGACAAGGGATGTCCTGCTCGACAACGGCGAAGCCCTGCCCGTCAGCAAACACCGGCTGGGGGAATTCAAGAAGGCGTATCTGACACTGATTTCGGAGTAA
>CAMODP010000138.1 GCA_946611445.1 uncultured Eubacterium sp. | reverse complement strand
CGCGCCTTCCGCGCTTCTGTTTTGTTCAAATTCCGCATGGTTCTGAACAGTTACACTTTATCAAACAGCACTTCCGCTTACGCTGCCATGATCGTTTTCAGGCCCTGTGGCAGGCAACCATGTGCCCCGGTTCCGTCATCACCGAAGCCGGCTTTTCTCTGGCGCAGATATCCCGGGCGTGCGGGCAGCGCAGGCGGAATGGGCACCCCGTCTCCACCTGCCGCATATCATCCGCGGCTGTGTCTCCCGCTTCCGCAATGGTCCTCTGCCTCGGGTCTGCGGCCGGAATCGACCGGTACAGAAGTCTGGAGTACGGGTGCGTCACCCTCTCTCCGATTCTCTCTGTCGAGTCCAGATACTCAACCACATGTCCCTGGTACATGATGGCGACAGCCTGACAGACATAGGGCACATTTGACAGATCATGGGTAATCAGCAGATATGTTACCCCATATCTGTCCTGAATCTCCCGCAGCAGCTCCAGAATCTGCTTCCGGATTGAATAATCGAGGCTGGACACAGGCTCATCGCAGATAACCAGCTTCGGCGCCAGTACAAGGGCCCGCGCGATATTGGCCCGCTGACACTGCCCTCCGGAGAGCTGGGACACATAGCGCAGGCGCAGGGACGGATCCAGTCCGACACGCCGCAGGGATTCGATGGTCCGCTCCTCGTATTCACTGGCGGACAGCTTCTCATAGTTCGCCAGCACTTCCCGGATACTCTCTCCTATCGTATATCCCGGGTCAAATACGCCGCCGGAGCTCTGAAAGACAATCTGCAGATCGCGGCGCATCGGGCGCAGCTCTTTCTCCGACATTCCGTCCATGCTTTTTCCGAAGAGCTCGATGCTCCCTCCTGTCGGTTTTTCCAGACCACTGATCAACCTGGCAAAGGTCGTCTTGCCGCTGCCGCTCTCACCGATCAGGGCCAGCGAGCGGCCTCTCTCTATGTGCAGGGAAACGTCCTCCACTGCCCGGACAATATGCTTTATTCCGTAATGCTTTGTCAGGCCTTCTGTACGGACCAATGTCTCCATGATCGTTCCTTCTTTCAGAGCACTGCTGCCAGCAGTCGTTTTGTATACGGATGGACCGGACGGTCAAAGATCTGCAGGACGTCTCCGTATTCCACAATTTCACCGTCCTTCATGACTGCCACTTCGTCCGCCACCTCAGCTACGACACCCAGATCATGCGTGATAAAAAGGACCCCGGTGTTATGTCTGCGTGTCAGGCTGTAGATCTGCCGCAGGATCTGTTTCTGTACAGTCACGTCCAGGGCGGTCGTCGGCTCATCCGCGATCAGGAAGTCCGGCCTCTGTGCCATCGCGATCGCGATCATGACGCGCTGGCACATTCCTCCTGACAGTTCAAATGGTCTTTTCTTCAGTACCTCCTCCGGATTGGCCAGATTGACCTCTGTGAGCTGCTGCAGGCAGATCTCATGTGCCTCCCGGCTGCTGATTCGTCTGTGTACCCGGATCCCCTCTGTCATCTGGTCTTCCACGGGGAATAGCGGATCCAGGGATGCCGACGGATCCTGAAAAATCATCCCGAACCGCCTGCCGTTCAGGGCTTTTCTCTCCCGCGAAGACATCTGCAGGATATCCTTTCCGTCCAGCAGGATCTGCCCTTCCCGCACATTCCCGTTCTGCGCCAGCAGGCCCATCACAGCCAGTGACGTGACAGATTTTCCGCTGCCGCTTTCGCCAGCCATGGCGGTGATCCTTCCCTTCTGCAGATGCAGGGATACATTCCGCACAGCGTGCACAATGCCGCCGGGTGTCTGAAAATCCACACTCAGGTTCCGTATCTCCAACCCGTCCTGCGCCGGTCTGTCAGTCTGCGCGCAATCCATCCTGAATGCCCTCCCCCAGAAGATTAAATGCCAATACCACGACTGCCACGACAACGCCCGGAATGATCATGAGCCGGGGATAGGTCTGAATAAAGTCGCGGCTGTCGCTGAGCATGATCCCCCATTCCGGCGTGGGAGCCTGCACGCCCAGGCCTATGAAGGAAAAGCCTGCAATCGCCAGTATGATCGACCCGATCTCCATTGTCGCCAGCGCGATGATCGACGGCGCAATGTTCTTCAGCACGTGCCGGAACAGGATCCGCGCGTGAGAGCAGCCCCCCGCCCGGAGCGCGACTATATAATTCTGCCCTTTTATCTGCAGCGTCAGGGCCCTCGTCAGACGCGCGTATTCCGCCCAGTACACGCAGGACATGGCCAGGACCAGATTCCGCCCGCTGGCGCCGAGTGTCCCCGCTATAGCCAGCGCCACGACAAAGGACGGCATAGCCATAAACACATCTATGACGCGCATGATAAGCGTATCCGTCCGTCCGCCCGCATATCCCGCGAGCAGACCGATCGGCACGCCGACCAGCACCATGATCGCCAGCACAATAAAGCTGTAGGACAGGGAATACCTGCTGCCCCAGATCAGCCGGGAAAGCAGGCAGCGCCCCAGCTGGTCCGTCCCCAGGGGAAAAGTGCCCGAAGGCGGCTTCAACTTGTCAATCACGCTGACATACAGCGGGTCATTCGGCGCCAGCATGGGCGCGAATACTGCAGTCAGGATAAACGCGAGCGAAATCACCAGTCCGATCCTCGTCTTGCGGCTCTGCAGCATTCTCCGGATCCGTATCTGTCCGGCGCCCAGCTCCTCTATCTGTTTTTCCCGCTTTTTACGAAACATCATATGTCCCTCTTTCTCCCTATGTCAGCTGAATGCGCCGGTCGATGACAGAATACAGAATATCCAGCAGCAGATTGACGACAACCACGACAGCCGCCAGCAGCAGGATAAAGCACTGCAGAACCGGCGTGTCTTTGGACACGACCGCTTCGAGAGCCGTCTTGCCGATGCCGTTGATGGAGAAGATCGTCTCGATTAAGGCGGAACCGCAAAGCATGTTGATGGCCATGCTGGCGCCCCTGGTCACGACAGGCGTGACGGAATTCTTCAGCGCATGCTTCAGGATGACGATATGCGAAGGCAGTCCCTTGGCCCGGCAGGCCCTGATATAGTCCTTTTTCAGGACATCGGTCAGATTTGTCCGGATCAGACGGATCAGGATGCCGAAATAACCGATGTCAAAGGTTATGGCGGCAATGATCGGGATGCCTGAAGAGGACGTGCCGCCAATGACGGAAATAAGCCGCAGCTTCACACCGAAAATATACAGCATCATCAGGCCGATCCAGAAATTCGGCATAGAGACACTGACAAAAGTAAGGCCCTGGATAATTCTGTCGAGCAGCCTGTTCTCATACAGAGAAGACAGGATTCCAAGCGGCACCGCAACCAGCAGGAGCAGGATCAGCGATGTGGCAGCCAGCTTCAGTGTCTCCGGAAGATGCCGGGTGAGTTCAGTAAACGCAGGCTTGCCGGAGGAATACGACTCCCCGAAATCACCTCTGCACACATTGCGCAGCCAGGAGACATACCGGATCGTAAAGGGGCGGTCAAATCCCTGCTCATGGCGGACCAGATCGATCTGTTCCGGCGTCGGATGCCCGTATATTTTTTCCGCGATGACGCGCGCGGGATCTCCCGCAGACATCGAACTGAGCGCGAACATCAGGAATGTCACTGCCAGCAGCACAGGAATCATGGCCGCCAGGCGTTTGCACACATATCGAAGCATGGTTTACTCCTTACCGACTAATCTCTATTGTTCTTATCTTATTACGATTTTTTCCCCTTTATAAGCCTCTCCGGGGGATGTTATATCCATTTAAATCACAGCGATACATATAAAAAAACCGCAGCGCAAAAGCGCCACGGCCGTTTTTCCGTGAACAGATTAAGGCCCTGCCGTTATCCGCCGCAGTGTCCCTATTCATCCGGCAGGTCTCCTGACTGATGCCTTTCTCTGCGCGCCCGCCTGTCTTCTCAGGAGCAAATCCCAATGACGGACAGTTCTGTCCAGCGAGCGCAGACAATCACAGTGGCGGTAACCGCTCGTGATTCACACACGATTCCCTATTCTCCCTCTCCCTTGTCCGCAGGGACCGGAGAGGGCACCGGATGAATGCTGTATTCTGATTGTTCGATTTTCTACTTCCAGGCAACCACCCTGAATTTCCTTCCCTGGTATCCGTACTTCAGGTATTCCAGCCGCGTGAAGGAATTGCGATAATAATCATTCGTAATGGTTACCTGCCGATACCCGGCCTTTTTCAGGAGCCTTCTGTCTGCGCCCGGCCGCTCCTGCCGGACAAGGGGAAGCCGTCCGAAGGCTCCCGTATCGTCGGAATGCTCCTTATACCGAGGCAGCTTCCTCTCCGTCACCACCGTGAGCAGCTGGGAAAATGCCATCCACCCGCGGGTTTTCAGATCCTTTCTGTCACGACGGTAATTACCGTCATAAATGATCACACGGCCGCCCGGTTTCAGAACCTCCTTCCAGCGCTGAAACGCTGCTGCCGGATCGTACAGGGTCCAGACAACATCCCGTGAAATAATCACATCATAGCTCTCCGCCTCTTCATCCGGCAGTGTAACCGCATCCTCCAGATGAGCGGTGACAGAACAGCCCTCTGTTCTGAAATTTGCGTTGGCATGCTCTACCATGCCTTCCGCTCCGTCGATTGCCTTCACAAAATGCCCGAGCCTGCTCAGGACGATTGAGAAAAATCCCGGCCCGCAGCCCACGTCCAGAATCCGCAGCGGCTGCGCTCCCAGCAGCAGCTGCAGTTCTTCACTCCAGTGCCGCAAGTCTCTCTGATTCTTCAGCTGCGCCTTGACGGACTCGTCATAGCCGGCTGAATCCGCTGTCCACGCGCTCTCAATTTCTTCAAACATAGCTTTTCTCCCGCAGAGCTGTCAGATGTGCCTGAAATTAAAAGTATGCTTGAAATATACAACTTTTATGCCCAGCGGTATATCATTATTATGCTTTTTTTTTATAAAAATCATCCGTGCCGCTGTGGTGACAGCGTCCGAAGGCTCTCCCTCACCCGGCTCTGCGGACCAGCCGCTCATGCATCAGAACCATCAGAACGAGCAGGACAAAGAGCCATGCCGGCAGAAGCGCAATGGAGACATACCGCGCCAGCAGGCCGAAGGCAG
>CAMODP010000137.1 GCA_946611445.1 uncultured Eubacterium sp. | reverse complement strand
GCCTCGCTCACTGCGGAGCTGACAGCTGCTTCTGCCTCGCTGGCGGCTTCCTCCGCCTCGCTCACTGCAGAGCTGACGGCCGCTTCTGCCTCACTGGCAGCTTCCTCTGCTTTGCTGACTGCGGAACTTGCGGCTGACGCGGCCGCTTCTGTCGCTTCAGACGCTGCCTTGGAAGCAGAGCCTCCGCAGGCAGTCATGCCAAGTACCATCACCGCAGACAGCACTACGCCAATAATCTTCTTTTTCATATTTACTCCTCCTGTTATAAATAGGAAAAAAATAAAAGGAATTATATACAGGCCGCGCAGGCACAAATACCTGACGGCATTGTATAACATAATCCAGAAAGGCTGCCGGCAGAGGCTGGCAGCCTTTCACAGCGCCGGAGCCGCACCTTTGTCAGCCGGTGCGCAGGCGGAACTTCTGGACTTCTCTTTCATCGGATACCAGCTCAATCTCCGCGCCCAGATCTCTCAGTTTCTTGTCAAAATCTTCATATCCGCGGAGAATATATACGATATCGTCTATGACCGTGACGCCCTCCGCTGCCAGTCCGGCAATTACAAGGGCCGCCCCTGCCCGCAGGTCAGGCGCGCTGATCCGTGCACCGGTCAGCGTTTCCGTCCCGTCAATGATAGCTGTATTGCCCTCGACTTTGATCGTGGCACCCATCCTGGCGAGTTCATCCACATATTTAAAGCGGTTTTCAAAAATGCTCTCTGTAACGATGCTGGTGCCGCGGGCCAGGCAGAGCGCCACGCCAATCTGCGGCTGCATGTCGGTCGGGAAACCCGGATACGGGAGCGTCTTTACATGAGTCTTGCCCAGTCTGCTCTTAGCGCTGATGCGGACAGCATCATCAAATTCCTCAACCTGGCAGCCGATCTCCACCAGCTTCGCCGTCATAGCCTCCAGATGCTTCGGAATCACATTTTTCATCAGGATATCGCCCCGGGTGGCCGCCGCGGCAAACATAAACGTGCCGGCCTCGATCATATCCGGCACAACCGTATATGACGTGCGGTGCAGGGACTCCACGCCCCGGACCCGTATCACATCCGTGCCGGCGCCTTTGATATTCGCGCCCATGCTGTTCAGGAAGTTCGCGGCGTCAACGACATGCGGCTCTCTCGCGGCATTCTCGATCACCGTCTTTCCCTGTGCCATGGCCGCAGCCATCATAATATTGATTGTCGCGCCGACAGAAACGGTATCCAGGAAAATATGGGCGCCATGCAGATCATCCGCCGAGGCATAGATCACCCCGTTGCGGATCGTCACGGTGGCACCGAGCGCACGGAAGCCCTTCAAATGAAGATCGATCGGCCTGCTGCCGATATTGCAGCCGCCCGGAAGCGGCACCTCGGCCCGTTTGTATTTTCCGAGAAGAGCTCCCAGCAGATAATAAGAAGCCCTGATTTTCTTGATGAATTCGTAGTCGACACTGACAGACCCGATTGTGGAGCCGTTGATGCGCACCGTATGTCTGTCCACACGGTCCACCGTTGCTCCGATCACGGATATGGCTTCCAGCAGTACATTGATATCGCTGACGTCCGGAATATTGTCCACGACAACCGTCTCATCAGTCATAATGGCGGCAGTCAGAATTGCAAGAGCCGCGTTCTTGGCGCCGCCGATCTCGACCTCGCCTACCAGCGGATTGCCGCCCCTGATAACATATTTGTCCATTCTCCACCCCTGGATTTATTTGACAACAGCCGAACTCTTCTCCCCTTGCGGCCGTCGCCAGTGATAGCAGCCCGCTCATAACAGTCCCCTTACCTCCTGTTACAGGCAGGTCCGACAGCACAATAAGTCCGCCGAAAAACTTCTGCGGATATATCTTACCCCATCTCCCACTGTTTGTAAACCTCAAAACCGGGCGGAAATTCCGCCCGGATTCTGACAAAACTGCATTCCGGCCCGGTTTTCCTTCTCTCCTTGCGGCGGGTCCTGTTTATTGGTATACTTTATTTATCTGTAAACCACTGTATGAATTGTTTTTATTATCTGTTCAACGCACAGTCTTTTAGGGAGGTTTGCCTATGAAAAAGAAATTGCTTGCAGCCGGTCTGATTGCAGGCCTGACCCTCAGTTCCGCAGCTGTATACGCCGCAGAGGACGAAGGCGGCCGCGAGATCGAAAGGCTTGATTACACATCTCTGCTGCATTACGAGCTGGAGCCCGCCGGCACGCTTGAGGATCCGGACGGTTCCTTCTATTTTGGATACGATACATTTATGCAGCGGAACGGAGATACCATCGATCTGCTCTCTGCCTCGGGAGATGTCCTTCTGTCTGACCTTGATGATATAGACTACCTCGGCGGCGGTCTGATCAGCGCCCGCACCCCGCTGGAGGAAGACAACGTGAACACCACCGGCCTGTACACGACAGACGGCAGTACCCTGGTTGCGAACGAAGCCGCTTCCATCGTCATGCCCTGCAACCGGGAAGACGGCAGCGCCCGTTTCGTGGGTCTGATCTATACCACAGAAGAGACCGACAATGAAGACGAATGCATCATATATTTTACTTCTGATATGATTTCTCTCAGCGTGGGAGAAGAAGATATCATGTACAAAGGCTACATGCGCATATATGACGTCGAACGGCAGCAGTTCGTCCCCGGCCTTGAGTTTTCTTCCGTTCCCAGGGATGCTCTCCATGATCTGGGCAGTTCCTTTGTCATTCAGCACGACGGGGCAGCTACCATGTACGATCCCGACGGCAATTCGCTCTGGGAATCTGAAGCCTACCTGGCAGACTCCTCCTACAGCGCCATCACTGTCTCGAACGACGGCACCTATTATATCGTAGACAGCACCGGCAGCGACACCTTCCAGTCCGATTATTCCATCAGTGTTGTCAGTGCGGCGATGGACTATTTCAGTGTTTATGACGGAGAAAGCGATGCCCCCTATCATGTGATCGACATAAACGGCAGCCGTGTCTCAGAGACTGCCCTGCCCATTGTGTACGATGCATCCGCCAATATCATCCGCACACAAGACGCGGATGGCAACTATATTGCCGTCGACTTTGACGGAACAGTTGTCGATGATGATGTAGACCTGACCAGTTTTGTCTGCGGCGGATACGGATATATTTCACATGAAAATTCGGATCTGTATTCTGTCATTACACCCGAGGCTGTTATCTCCGATCTGGAAGAAGGCAGCACGTATCAGCTCTATTTCGGCAAGGACAATTACCCGGTGGCACTGAATACCGGTGAGGTATTCGGAACAGAGCTTGACACAGAAAACACGGATGCAGACCTCCTCGCTCCCGCCCTGGCCTCCTTCCGTCTCACCTCCTCATCCGGCACAAAATACTGTGTATATGATGTGTTTACGGGAGAAGAGCTCCTGCCTCCGGAATATGATGAGATCAACATCGCCGGCAACTACCTCTATGCCGGCAAATCCGATTCTTCCGGCAGCGACACCTGGGAAGTGTACAGAATCCGGCTCCTGCCGGCAGAAGGCTGACGCGGCTCTGTATTGTTTAACATTTTTGTGACTATTCAGAATCAGGCCGCAGACGCGCCTTCCGTCGATCTGAGCAGTTGCACATTTTCTATTTCGTACAGGAAGGGGCATCACAAAACGCCATGATGAATCTGCTGGAAGAAGCCATTATCTATGCAACCGTTCTTCATCAGGGAGTGCGGAGAAAAAACAGCGATATCCCGTATATTCTCCACCCGCTGGAAGTGGCCCAGATTCTGTCAACCATGACGGATGACCAGGAAATAATTGCCGCGGGTGTCCTTCACGATGTCGTGGAGGACACAGACGGCACACTCTCGGAAGTAAAGGCCCGATTCGGAGATCGGGTAGCGCGTCTGGTCGCTTCGGAGACAGAAAACAAATATCCGGAGGAGGATGAAGGTTCCACCTGGAAAAAGCGCAAGGAGGAATCTCTTCTTGTCCTGAAAAACAGCAGTGATGCCGGCGTCAAAATGCTCTGGCTCGCAGACAAGCTGTCCAATCTGCGCTCTATTTCCCGGGACTACAGCGAGCGGGGAGAGGATCTGTGGAGTTCTTTTCATCAGTCCGACCCTGACATGCACCGCTGGTACTACCGGACCGTCGCGGAATATATTGAGTACGCCCTGAACAAAACCGGCGCCTATAAAGAATTCATCCAGCACATCAATTTTGTATGGCCCGAGACATTTGATACAGCCAAGACCAGATTCCGGAAATACCGGGAAGTATCAGTAGACGGCTGCCGGCAGATCGGTTACGGCGCAAAGGGAACAGTGTACCAGTACGACGACGAGACTATTATCAAGGTTTACAATGAAAACAACACCTATACGGACGTTGAGCGGGAAATTGAGCTGTCCAGAAAGGCGTTTATCATAGGTCTGCCGATGGCCATATCCTTCGGAATTGTATCTGTCGGCAACCGGTACGGAGCCATGTTCGAGCTGCTGGATTCCATGACCATCTCGCAGCTGATTGCCAGAGACGCCAGCCGGGTACCGTATTACGCAGAAATCATGGCAAATCTTGCCCATCAGATTCACGATACGGAAATGGACATGGAAAAAGATGATTTTCCGAACGCCGTGAACTGGTTCATGGAGAGGACAGAGGCCGGCCTGCGTCTGGAGGACAGCAGTCTGGCAGACCGCGTGCAGGAACTGCTCCGTGCGTTGCCGCCGACAAGGCATCTGACGCACGGAGATTACCATACCGGCAATGTTTTTATCCACAATGGAGAACCTCTGCTCGTCGACATGGACCGTCTCGCCTACGGACATCCCATCATCGACCTTGCCGGCATGTATCTGTTCTACGTGGCCTTCGGCGAGACAAATCCCCGCATTGTAGAGGATTTCATGGGCTTTCCGTATAAAACTGCACTGCGGTTCTTCCAGCGCTTCATGGCGAAATACCTGAACACCTCTGATAAAAACCGGATCCGCGAAGTGACCGACAAAGCCGCTCTCCTGGCTTATGTCCGTCAGATCGGACGGATCCGACTGAAAGGAGAGACATCCCCTGAAAAGAGCGCAGAAAAAAGTGCCCTTGTTGAAAAAATCCGGGATCTGATCGGGCGGGTAGACAGCCTGATGATCTGATACAAATAAAGGCTGCAGACCTCACGCCGGAACGTCTGCAGCCTTTT
>CAMODP010000136.1 GCA_946611445.1 uncultured Eubacterium sp. | reverse complement strand
GTCTGAAGACATCGGGAGCTTGCTCACGAATGGCTGAAAGACAGATTGTATACTCTTCTCGTTTTTTTACCTCTTCTCAAAAAAAAACAGTAGACACACCGCGTTAACGGTGCTATACTACGATATATCGAATCATTTCTTTATTTTCATACGGAGTTCCCGCATCTTACAGACTAATGTATCCTGCCAGGAACTTCACTTTGCCCGAATCGGGCAGACACGCAATTCTTTCAGAACAACTGAATACGGACGGAGCAATCCGTAATCTGCATTTGGCGAGTGAATCATTTTGAGAACGAGGAGGGATCATTATGGCTACAAAAGTCGAGCGGAGCGGTATCGAAGCGTGCATTTTGAAGGTCAATACCGCCATAGACACACTGAATCAGGCTGCTTCTAATGTAAATGCGGCTATGAATGAACTGCCCGCGTACTGGGAGGGCGCCGCGTATGAGAGGGCGCGGGGCACATATGAGGAAGAATATCAGCCGCTCCTGACCGTTACGGTACCGGAAGCGGTAAGCAGCTTCCGCGATTATATCCGGAACTGCATGGAAACAATTCTGGAGATTGACAGTGAACTTGCCGGAGGCTGACGAAGCCTATGGGAGATATTCTGCAATGGGTTTTCGAGCAGAAAACCTGTGATATCCGGATCAGCCAGCTGGACAGCTCCCTGCGGAGATGGGAGGCGGAGGAAACAGAGCTGCGCCGGTTTCGCGCGGCAGCATGCGAGACCTGGGGAGAGCTGGAAGAGAAGAACGGCATTTCTCTGGAGGCGGCAGCAGATATGGAAAGTATGGCTGAGACCTGCCGGAGCGCAGGCCTTTGCGGAAGCGGCACCGGCGGAGCTGTAAGCCGTGTCGGCAGAGGCCTGGGAGAGCGGGCACTGGCGGATATGATGGAACGGATTGACAGAGAACTGGCTCTGTATGATGAGAAAATGGATACTGCCAGAAATGATCTCCGGCATGCCAGGGCCAGAAGGGAGCAGCTGGAGCAGATGATCCGCGGGGATCAGGAGGAGTGAAACGTGGGCGTGATTGTAGATGAGGCGGCATTTTTCATGTATGCGAACCGGGCGGAGCAGACTGCGGAATTCATCGGTATCTGTATAGACAGATATGCGTCGGCAGTCCGCGGCGTGCTTGGACCCGGAAGAGGACTGCATGATGACACGCTTGAAACGCGGCTTCTGGAGATGGCGGCGGAGGCAGAACGCGTCAGAACTGCCATACCTTCCGTCGGGGGAAGGATTTCCGCAGCGATCCGGAGCATGACGGCAGAGACGGCAGAGGCGGATCAGTTTGTCTGGCAGGACGGAGGCTTTGAAGAAGCCGCGGCGGCATTTTCGTCGTGCTGAGCTGTGACAGGAGCAGGTTTTGAGCAATATAGCAGAGATACATCCCGAAAAGCTGGCTGCCGCCGAAATGGAACTCGAGGCTCTGGCGTCTGTCCTCTCAGGCCTTGACATCCCCGTCTGGCAGGGAGCCGCATCCGGGGGTCTGACAGTATCTGAACTGGAAAACACAACGCAGGCGCTGAAGGCTGCCGCAGAGGGCATGGCAGGCGTATGCCGGCGCACCAGACAGAGAATAGCGGCAGCCCGGGAGATTCTGACGGCAGCTGATCAGTTCCTGTCTGCGGGGAAATAATACCGGGGGGAGAGAGATCCTTGAAAAAAAAGAGTTCATTCTGCGCGGCGGGCTGCCTTCTTCTGGCTGCCGGGGCCGCCGCAGGCATTGGCGGGCAGAAAATCCTGCATCCGGCCGCGGACATGACCCGCGGCCGGGAAGGGACAGGTGACCTGACCGCATATAAATGGGCGGCTGTTTCAGAAGCCGAATGTGAAACAGCCGCCGCGGCAGAGAAAGACGGAACGGGTCAGGCAGAAGAGCGCGGAGATTCCCTTACAGAACGTCAGAAACGTATCCTGCGGGAGAGGCATCTGCCGGAGAACTACCGGGAGCTGACAGCGCTGCAGAAGGAGTCCATACGGACGATAGAAGAACTCCTGCAGTATCTGGAGACAAAATATGACAGGACCTTTGTCTTTGAGGAGTATCATCCGCCTTCCGTGCTGGAGCCGGACACCGTCTCCATGCTGTTCCGGGAGGAGGATACGGGGACCAGGTCCGCTGTGATCCGCAGGACAATATCCGGGAAGGAAGTGCTGATCACGGATGATTTTCCCGCAGTTGCCGCTGAATCCGTATTAGAGGAGGCTCTGAAGGCCTTTGTATCTGAAAATCTGGACACCAGGGGAAAGGTTTTTGCGTTCGTCAGCAGGGCAGAACTGGAGATGCCTCCCGTGGATGCCGTACAGCTGGAGGGCCGTGTTCTGGCAGATGCCTGCATCTGGCTGTCAGATGAAACCGTATCAAAACCGGAGGCGGAGGAATTCGCGGATAAGCTCTCTGAATGGCTGTCTGCCCGAAAAATCAGGGGACGCGTACAGGTGATGCTCCTGGGGAAAGAGGACTGGGAAAGAGTAAACAGCCGGGATTACGCGCGCTTTTTTGCGGATGATGTCTGCCTGTTCAGAAAGGTAGTCCGCGCGGCGTAACGGGAGGTGCGTGCATTGTATGAAAGCAATAGCGGAACTGACAGACGGGGAACTGTGTATGCTGGAACAGATCTGCTACCTGGACACTGTGGTGGCGGACGCGGCCGGGGCCTCATCTTTTGCGGGCATCACAGACAGGGATGCAGGGCTGACATTAGAAGAAATTCTGGCAGGATTCGACGAAAATGCCCTGTCAGAGCTCAGAAATCTGGGCGATACAGAGGTCGGCGGATCCTGTATCAGCGGAAAGGAATGGGCCGATATTCTGGGATATGTGAAAGGAAGCCGGCTGAAAGACCTGGTCGTAAGAGATACTCTCACCGGAGAAAACGGCATCTCTCTGGCAATCACATATGAGCAGGAAGGCAGAACAGACAGGGCAGTCGTAGCGTTCAAGGGAACCACCGGAGGAGGGGAGTGGGCAGACAATATAGGGGGGATGAACGCGGCGGATACCCCTGCCCAGCAGGACGCGCTTCTTTATATCGAAGAGCAGCCGTATGAACATCTGACCGTAACAGGACACTCAAAAGGGGCGAATAAGGCGATGTATGTGTCCCTTCTGTCCCCGCGGGCCGACCGCTGTGTGGCCTTTGACGGGCAGGGATTCTCAGACAGGTTTATTGACAGATACAGCGCCGAGATTCAGGAGAGGGCAGACCGGATCCGCAGTTATTCCCTGGAAACGGATTTTGTCCATATTCTGCTGTATCCGGTGCCGGGCAGCCGTCAGCTTTTCTGCAGGGGCTTCGGCGTGGAGAATACAAAACAGAATCACAGCCCGAATTCTTTTTTTCAGACAGACGCGGAAGGCAACCTGGTGACGGATGGGGCAGGCCAGCCAGTAATTGTCACGGCCGTCGGCGGACAGGCGGTGCGGGAGGACCCTTCCATGACGGTTCTTCACCGGTTCTCCTCTTTTCTGATGAATAATGCGTCCGACGCGGACAGGGAGGAGATTGTCGGATATCTGGAGGCCGTGATTCCGCATGTCATGTCAAAAGAGGATGCCGATATCAGGAAGGACACGATCCTGCGGATTACAGGAGAAAACACGGAAGCCGTCGCAGCGGTGCTGGCCTGGCTGGCTGTCTATATGCAGCAGTATCAGTACGGTCCGGACACGGTAGACCGGATCCTGCAGACTCTGGGTCTGGAAACACTGGATGAGATGTTTGGGATCAGTCTGCCGGGAGGCGCGCACGCGGGGCTTTCCACGGTACTGGACGTTCTGATCGACAGACTTGTCAACGGCCGGCAGGACAGGGATATCCAGGGGCTGCTGGCTTATGCCGACCTGGCTGTCACCGGGATGACAGGGCGGTCTGTCCATCTGGCTGAGATCTGGAAGGCTGCCGACAGGAAGACCGCGGAAATCAGCGGCAGCGGCGGAGCCGGTGACAAACAGGCAGGAAGCTGCAGAATCCGCGACTTTTCAGAGGGGGCATGGGAAAGACTGGAGAATGATCTGCGGCGTTCAGCCGTGCCGGAAGCGCTGTCCGCCTCCGGATGGACCGGGTATGCGGCAGAACCCTGGTTTGAGAGTATCCGTGCCGGGGCTGTGATGCGCGGCCTGAATCTGTACGCCGCAGCGGCCGGGGAGACCGCGGGACTGAGCCGCCGCCAGGCGCAGCAGATATTTGCGCGGGTGAATGCCATAGACATGAAATACGCGGCCCGCCTGCAGGAAGAGACGGGAGAACTGCATAGGATCAGGGCTGCCCTTGAGGGGATCGGGAACGGATGAACCGTACAGGGGATCCTGACGTTTTGCACCGGCCGGACTTGAAGGATTCCGGCCTTTTGAGACTGTGAAAAGAGGAGGAGCAGCATGAAGAGCATTGTGTGGAAAAGGATTCTTGCGGCAGCGCTGGTTTTCGGACTTCTGTACGGAGAGGCAGCTGTGCCTGCCGCCGCAGAGGACAGCGAATGGGAGGAAAGTGTTTCTGTCAGTCAGACAGCGGCAGAGAGCGGCAGTATGGCAGAAACGCTGTCTGTGCTGTCTGCCGGGGAGCAGCAGCCGGAAGAGTCGGAGGGCAGTTTTCCCGGAGATGCCGCATTGCCTGAACAGGCGGTTCCTCTGGAAGCGGTGTCAGTATCCGGCCAGGAGGATGACACCGGCCGGCCTCTACCTGATGATGAAAGCAGGTATATTTCCGGTGATGATGAAACGGCTTATGCGGAAGGAGATTCCGCTTCCGACCTGTCCCTGCCGGAAAACGGGGAAGAGGGTACATGGCCGGGACCGGACGGCGCGGATCCCGCAGCCGCAGTCGAAGCTGCAGAGAGCGCCGCTTTGCCTGCCGGTTCGGCAGGGACTGCGGAAGTCTCTGCTGAAGACATTTTGGAAGAGCAGACAGGTACCCCGGAAGAAGAGCCGGAAGAAAGTAAGGACATAGAAGAGGAGGAGGACGGGGAAGATGAGGAGCAGGAGAAATCTCCTTACGGAGATACGGCAATTACCGCTGCAGCAGAGGGGATGGATTTTTCCACCAGGCGTCTGATCCTGGCCGCCGAGGCATCCGCAATTGTGGATCCGGGGAATATTCTCTCTGAATACGGCGGCGTATATCTGATGCAGTATGCGGATACGGAGCAGGCAAAGCTGGCGTTTTCC
>CAMODP010000135.1 GCA_946611445.1 uncultured Eubacterium sp. | reverse complement strand
TGATTTTCTGCTGCTGTTCCTCGACGGTCATACATTTATTGATCCCGTTTACCTTGACCAGGGCGACGATGCCGGGAATTGTGCAGAGCAGAAGCGTGATGATCGCCCAGGCCATCAGGCCTCCGGTCGGAACCATCGGAACGGTCTCCCGGGCATAGGGCTGGTTAAGCTGTCCATAGGGCTGCTGATTGTACGCAGAGTCGAAAGAGTTCTGCTGCTGATTGTATGCGGGGTCGAATGGATTCTGCTGCTGGTACGAAGTGCCGCCGGCCTGATCCGTCGGAGCAGGGGTGACAGGCGCGCCGCAGTTTGGACAGTGATTGCTGCCTTCAGGCAGCGAAGATCCGCAGTTCGGGCAAAATGCCATGATAGTTTCCTCCCTTTAAAATAGTGCTGCTGCTGAGGAGACAGGGGTCAGACCTGTGTCTCCCTTTCTGAAATTGCTCGGGTTTTATGAAGGAGACACAGGTCTGACCCCTGTCTCCTTCTCCTTTTTTCATTATATAGAAAAGAATCAGCAGATAAAAGACTTTTTTGGAAAAAAGTAAGACATCCGGTGAATGCGTATCCGGATTGCAAAAGCGATCTGAAGCGCGCAGGACATGTGTCACCCGGGAGCCAGAAAGGAGAACGCGGGGATATTCCGCAGAACCCAGAAGAGGAGCAGGGCGGCAGTAATCCCTGCGGCAGCCCGCTGCGGTATGAAGACGGCGCGCAGGCGGAGAGAGGGAAAGACGATACGCAGATATTCATGAACAAATATGATTCCGGCCGGGATGCCCAGGAAAACCGTCATGATATTATAGGAAAGCATCTCCCGGAACCGGCCGTGCGCGAATGCCTGAATTGCGCGGCAGGTGCCGCAGCCCGGACAGTACCAGCCGGTCAGGTCATGAAACGCGCAGGTGATACCCGTGCGGATATGCAGGATGTAATACAAAGTGAGGGCCGCGCCGATGACGGTGCCGGCGCCGATGAGCAGACGCGCCGCAAGAGGCAGCGGCTTCGCGTCAGATTCGCGGAGAAAATGGCTGCGCATTTGTGCAGATGCTTCCTTTCCCGGGAACAGGGGTCAGATCTGATCCCTGTTTGTGTTTTCCGATCTGTTATATTTATCTGTATTATGATAGAATACCTGCTGATATGCAAGAGGAGACAGAATTCAGAGACAGGGAATCGGAGGAGACAGGGGTCAGATCTGTGTCTCCTCTTCTCTGAAGGCATTTCGTCTTTTCAAAAACCAGGAGACACAGATCTGACCCCTGTCTCCTCCAGTCAGCGTTATTTTAGAATCGTATGGAGAGGAATATGACAGGAACCATCATCAATACGGCGGCGATCGCGGCGGGAGGACTGGCCGGTCTTTTCGCGGGAGGCCTGCTGAAGGAGAATCATCAGGAGACGCTGAACATGACTTGCGGGGTAAGCGTTCTTTTTATCGGCATTGCCGGCGCCATGGAGGGAATGCTGCGAATCGAGCAGGGGGAAGTCGTCAGCGGGCGGGCGATGTTTGTGGTTCTTTGTCTGGCTGCCGGTGCTCTGATCGGAGAGATCATCGGCATTGAACGGTGGTTTGAACGGTTCGGTGAGTGGCTGAAGATCCGCACCGGCAATGCAAAGGACCGGATGTTCGTGGAGGCTTTCGTCACAGCCTCCCTGACGGTGTGCATCGGCGCGATGGCAATCGTCGGCGCGATTGAGGACGGCATCTCGGGGGACTGGTCTGTCCTCGGCGTCAAGGCTATTCTGGATTTTATCATTGTGATGGTGATGACCTGTTCGATGGGGAAGGGCTGCGCGTTCTCTGCCATACCGGTTTTTCTCTTTGAGGGTTCTGTCACGCTGCTGGCCTCCCTGATCCGGCCTGTGATGACGGAAGAGGCGCTGGCAAATCTTTCTCTGATCGGCTCTGTGCTGATCTTCTGTGTCGGTCTGAACCTGGTCTGGGGCAAAAAGGTGCGGGTGGCAAACTGTCTGCCGGCTGTCATTCTGGCCGCTGCCGCTGCCTTCCTGCCTTAAAGTGCGGAGACAGGGATCACAAGGAGACAGGGGTCTGACCCCTGTCTCCTTTGTCTACTTACCGCTGCAGAAAAATCCCGCTGCTGGAATTTTAAAGTATAAAAATGCTCTGTTGTATGGTAATATTTTACTATATTCTGTACAAAGTCCCCCGGTTTTTAATTCAAAAAGACCAGAGGACGCTTCTTGCGGAACCGCCTGAGGCGGTCGAAAGGCAGGTTTCCATATGGAGGAACTGGTAATCAGGGCAGAGACAGAGAATCTGCAGCAGGTGCTGGCCTTTGTGGATGAGCGCCTGGAGGCATGCGGCTGTCCGCTGCGGACACAGATGCAGCTGGATATCGCGGTGGAGGAGATTTTTGTGAACATCGCGTCATACGCGTATCCGGGAGAGACCGGTGAAGCTTCGGTCCGGATCGGGATCGAAGAGGATCCCCCCGCTGTGACGCTGGTGTTTGCGGACAGCGGTATTCCGTTTGATCCGCTGGCGAAGGAGGATCCGGATGTGTCACTTTCCGCCGAAGAGCGGCAGCCGGGAAATCTGGGTATTTTCCTGGTCAAAAAAAGTATGGATGATGTAAAGTATGAGTACAGCGGGGGCAGGAATATCCTGACGCTGCGGAAATTGCTGTGAGGGCCTGAGGAGAGACAGGCCAGAGAGGAAGAAAAGAATGTTGGACATCAGAAAAGAAACCGAGAACGGGACGCTGACAATAGAACTGGAGGGAAGACTGGACACGACTACATCGCCGTCGCTGGAGGAGGAACTGAAGGACTCGCTGGAAGGCATATCAGAACTGGTTTTTGATCTGAAAGACCTTCAGTATATTTCCAGCGCCGGACTCCGTGTGCTGCTGTCAGCCCAGAAGGTGATGAACCGGCAGGGTGAGATGCAGATCCGGAATGTCTGTCCGGAAATCATGGAGATTTTTGACGTGACCGGATTTGTCGAGATCCTGAACATAGAACAGTAATCCTGTTCCGCCTCTGATGTATGAATCATGGTACATAAGCAGCATTGGAAACGAAGGCAAAAGGGAAAGAAGGTACTATGAAGCATGAGGAACTGATCCGTCAGCTGACGCTGGAGGAAAAGGCGGCTCTCCTGGGCGGAAAGGGAGAGTGGGATTCCAGAGACATTCCCCGCCTGAACATTCCTTCGATGATCATGTCCGACGGACCGCACGGTGTGCGGCGGCAGGCAGGGGCAGGAGACCATCTGGGCCTGAACGCATCGCTTCCCGCCACCTGTTTTCCGACGGCGGCCACCGTGGCGAACAGCTGGGATACAGAGCTCGGTGAGGAAGTGGGCCGGGCACTCGGAGAGGAGGCAAAAAGCCTCGGCGTGCATGTCCTGCTGGGCCCGGGCATGAATATAAAGAGAAGCCCGCTGTGCGGCAGGAATTTCGAGTATTTCTCCGAAGACCCGTATCTGGCGGGAAAGATGGCTGCTTCCTATGTGAAGGGGATCCAGAGTCAGGGAGGCTATGCCTGCCCGAAGCATTTTGCGGTTAATTCACAGGAAGAACGCCGCATGGCGATGAACGCCGTGGTAGACGAACGGACGCTTCGGGAGATCTATCTGACGGCATTCGAGATCGCCGTTGCGGAGAGTCATCCGGGCGCCCTGATGACCTCTTACAATCAGGTCAACGGCGAGTATGCCAATGAGAGCATGCATCTGCTGAAGGATATCCTGCGCGGTAAGTGGGGGTATGAAGGCTTCGTCGTATCTGACTGGGGCGGCGCCAATGACCATGCCCAGGCTGTGCGCGCGGGCGCGGATCTGGAGATGCCTGCTCCCGGCCTGGGATCAGCCAGAGAGCTGGTGGAGGCGGTTCGCACCGGAAAGCTTTCCGAGGCGGATGTGGATGCCCGGGTAGATGAACTGCTGGAGCCCGGCGCCTCAGAGACGCTGTCCTTCTCCATCCCGAAGGAAGACATGGCATCGTATGACACCGGCCTGAAGATCGAAGGCGGCGGCTATATCCTGGAGGCAGGCGACTACACCATCTCCCTGCGCTCGGATTCCCACACCGTGATCGCGGAAGAAAGCTTTACGGTAGACGAGGACATCTCCTATGCTGACGGCCGCTCCAGTGACCTGGTGCCGGCGACGAACCAGTTTGAGGATTACGCCCGCGGCGAATTCGAACAGCTGTCCCGCGCGGATCATTTTGCAAACTACGAGACCGCCACGGCGGCTCCGGAGGGCAAGGCGCTGGAGATGAGCGATGATGTCCGCAAGATGATTGAGACCTACGCGGTGGGAACCTATGACCCGACAGCCTTTGACAACCCGGATGACGTGATGCCGACACTCGGTGCCAAGAACGGCGTGAAGCTGGGTGATCTGACCGGCAAGAGCTACGACGACCCGCAGTGGGAGCAGCTGCTGGATCAGCTGACCTTCGAGGAAATGGCCACCATGATCAATGTCGGCGGCTGGCAGACGGCAGCCATCGATTCTGTGGGCAAGATTGCCACCTCTGACTGCGACGGACCGGCCGGCCTGTCGAACTTCGTCACCGGCGCGTACGGCACTGCCTATCCCGCCGAGGTACTGATGGCCCAGACCTGGAATACGGACCTGATCGAAGAGATGGGCGATGCCATGGCGCAGGAGTACGTGGACGCCAACAACTTCGGCTGGTACGGACCGGCCATGAACACACATCGGAATGCATTCGCTGGCCGCAACTTCGAGTATTACTCCGAGGACGGCGTGCTGGCAGGAAAGATGGCGCTGGCAGAGACCAACGGCGCCGCACAGAAGGGCGTCTATCCGTACATCAAGCATTTTGCACTGAATGACCAGGAGACCAACCGCTGCTCCTTCCTGCTGACCTGGGCATCCGAGCAGGCGATCCGCGAGATCTACCTGAAGCCGTTCGAGATTGCCACAAAGGGATTCACAGGCACCAGCCGCGCCGTGATGTCTTCCTTCAACTGGATCGGTACCGAGCCCAGCTGCGCGAACACACATCTGCTGAATAACGTGCTGCGTGACGAGTGGGGCTTTGTCGGTATGGTCGAGACAGACTATGACGGCTCTTACGGCTATATGATCTCCGATCACTGCGTGCGGAACGGCAATGACCTGATGCTGGGCTTCGCCATGGCGGAATCCAACCAGTTTACGGATCAGAGCGCTACCGCGTCCCTGGCCATGCGTGCGTCCTGCAAGAACATCC
>CAMODP010000134.1 GCA_946611445.1 uncultured Eubacterium sp. | reverse complement strand
ATGCCGCAGATGACCACCACCCTCGCGGACCTGGGCTTTACCGGTTCCGGTTCGGTGGACGAGACCATCCGTACCCAGCTCGGAGACATCTCCCGCCATCAGGTGCGGATCTTCCCCTTCAGCCTCATCCACAGAGGCTCCTACAGCGTTGACGTGCCCTTCACGGTCAACGAGTCCATGTTCGACGCGAAGATCTGCGCGGCAAGCTTTGTCACCCCGCGTGTGGAGACCACGAACGCCAAAGTCGTCAAAACTGCGGACGGCATCAGTGTGCAGGACGAGGTTTACGGTACCAGCTTCAATGACGAAAAGCTCCGCCACTTCGTGCGGGAAGAGATTGAGACTGCGATCGCCGAAGGGCTCGGTAAGACGCTGCGGATCGACATTCCTGACAGCCTCTACGATCAGCCCGAGATCCTGGCCGGTGATCCCATCATCGAATCGGAAAAGAAGCTGTTCGAAAAATACTGCGATTTCAGCCTTACCTACGAGTTCGGTTCCGAGACGCGCACCGTCAACTGGGATACCGTATCCGAGTGGATCAAGGAAGAAAACGGCGAGGCCGTCATCGACAACGAGCAGGTCTACACCTTCGTCAGCAACCTCGCTGCCGAGACAGACACCTACTACATGTCGCGCACCTTCAAGACGCACAGCGGCAGAGAGATCCATCCGGCCGTGCATCAGTACGGGTACGCGATCTGGATCGACGGGGAATATTCCCAGTTCCTTCTGGATATGGAAAGCAACACCGCGGTCAGACGCGAGCCGGTCTACGGCAACAAGGGCCTGAGCCGCAACGGCATGAACGATCTGCTGGGCAGCTACGTTGAAGTCGATATCTCCGGCCAGCACCTGTGGGTCTACAAAAACAACCAGCTGGTCGTCGAGACCGACGTTGTGACCGGACTTCCCACAGAAGAAAGAGCCACCCTCGAGGGCATGTTCACCATCCCCTACAAGGCCAGCCCCTACAACCTGAAGGGCGGCGGCGGGTCCGACGAAGAAGGCTGGGACGTTGAAGTCCAGTACTGGATGCCCTTCTGCGACGGACAGGGACTGCACGACGCCTACTGGCAGTACAGCTTCGGCGGAGACGCCTACATGTGGAACGGCTCCCACGGCTGCGTCAACCTCCCGTCTGACGTGGCAGGCACCATCTACGACGCCGTCGAGCCCAACTACCCGATCATCCTTTATCGGGATACGACAACATAATACGATTGAAAAAAGGTCCAGACGCCGCAAAAAAGCGCCCGGACCTTTCTTTCTCTTGTCTTCTCTTGTCTTCTCTTGTCTTCGCTTCTATCTTGCCCTCTTCATGTTTCTATAGCAGAAGCAGATCGCAAACTGCTTTAGCACAAAGATCAAGATCCATGCTGTAAATAGATAAAGCAGAATGGCGCTGGTAACTTTCCCGTCGGCAGTTATTGGGGTATTTGTCACAGCCCCCTGAATACCTCCCACTAATACAAGAACACATAAAATTGCCGGGAACAGCCACGGCAGTCCGAGAAGGAAACTAAGACCGGACAGATGTGTCTTTTTGAATTCCGGATCAACCAGTCCATTCTCCGTCTCATATTCCACCGTTGTCATCGCCTTTGCAATATCTTTGTGGTAGCAGACTTCGATAAGCAGTATGATGATCGTCACAATAGTGGCCATAATCACGTTTGGGGTAATCGCTTCTGCGAAAGAAGCAGTTGCGGAAGCTGCAGCCCCTGCACTCTGCAAGGCGGACCCGGCAGCGGTATTCCCCGCCGCGCCTGCAGCTGCATTGGCAGCCTGGCCTGCCGCCGAAAGCGTCTGCACAGCCGCATCTTTGACAAAGAAATGGTAATAAATAAAGTCGACAACTGTGTATACAAGATACAGCCCTGCTTCGATGGCATAGATCAAATGTATCTTGCGTATTACGCCCGCGCCCTTTCCGGTAAACCGCAGCGAAACAGAGGCAAACCCGTCAATCAGAGCAAGAATGATCATAAAAACAGCAATACCGAGCAGGACAAATATTCCCCAGGCAACTGAAAAAATCAGCATGCTGCCCGCTGCAGCGGTGCCTGATAATAGATCCGGCAGAGACATGATCGCGTCGATATATTCCTGCAGAGCAGCCGGCAGTTTTGCAAGGCTTCCGGCGCTTTTCCAGGCAGGATAAAGGATAAGGCCGATCAGTGCAGCCGCTCCCAGTCCTTCCAGCAGTTTTGCCAGTGCTGCAAACGTAGCGGACATCCTGTTCAGGTACCTATCCGTGTGCGCCGCTGCCGAACCGGTCGGTTTGCTTCCGGGATTTACATTCCCGGTATTCTCAAATCCGGATGTCCCTGTGTTTTCATACGTATTATCCATGATGTTGTGATCCTCCTTTTATTACTGCCGCTCTTACATGGCTTCGATCAGCCGTTTTTCAACCCGTGAGGTTACATCAATGTAATACTTCAAATCCTCATCGGACATTTCATTCTCATCATAAGCATCGGCTTTCTGCGCAAATTCGGTATACTTGCCCATCAGCTCCATGTATTTAGCGAGCTGTGAAAGATCTGATGCGTCGTAGTTCTCCATAAACTCACAGTATTCATTCATAAACGCCTCATAGCTGTCAAGGAATTCCTTCAGTTCAGGCGTCACGCCGGAACTATCACCGGAAGAAGCAGTATCCGCGGATGCAGCCTCAGCCCCATCCTCGGTCCCTGCCCCGGCATTGACAAGGCTTGCCGGCACAACGAAGAACCTATCGAAATCGCTCTCATTTTCAATTTCACTCACATCAGGAAATGACGGCGCACTTCCGCTGAGATTGGATACGACATAATCGCCGTTTTCCATGCTGACATCAGCAGAAACATTAAATTCCGTACCAAAATCTGCGGCAACCATCTGAAGGCCTTCACCATGCCACACATCATCACCTTCCTGTGTCCATGTGCCCGGATCTGTCTCTTCCAGGTAATAGCCGCTTTTATCTCCGTATGCATGAAACTTTTCCGGATCGTAATCATTGCCGTCATCCGTGAAAACATCTGTAGCAAAACGATTGGTAAATGCCACTACAACGGCAGCCCTGGCAGAATCCTCATCAAGCGCAGATTCTAAAAGCCCCAGACTGGAAAGAAGATCCGCATCGATCTCTCCTCCGGATCCAAGTCTTTTGGCAGCTCTGAACTGTGCGATCGCATCACTTGTCTTCTGTCCGGCAACACCATCCGGTGTTCCGCAGTCATAGCCGAGGTTGTTAAGTGCTTCCTGGACAGATTTCACCGTCTCGGCCGAAGAATAGTCCTCGGCAAATGCTGCGCCTCCTGCACAAATCAGTGAAACTGCAGCGATAACAGGAACCAGTGCTCTCCATTTTTTCATGCTAATAATCCTCCTCTTTACAGCTTGCTATGTTTACTGATCTGGCAGACAGCCTCTGCACGGATCATAGTTACCAGTATCGTTTTGCCCTTATCTTGCCCTCTTCATATTCCGGTAGCAGAAACTCACCGCGTAATGCAGGATGGCCCGCGCGGCGGCAAGGGTCAGGAAGGTTCCCGCCATCGGTCCCTGCATCAGCAGCCTGGGGTCCGGGATGATGACCATGACCGCTGCCGCCAGCAGGGCGATCCACGGGATGCCCAGCACGAAGCTGATCCCGGACAGATGCGTCTTTCTGAAGGAACCGTCGATGATCCCGGTCTCCGCCTCATAGGCCGCCGTGCTCATCGCCTCCGCCACATCCTTGTGATAGAACACGACCAGAAGGCAGCACAGCAGCAGGATGATCTCCACCACAGCAAGCGCGACCCGCACGACCGACTCGTCCTGCCCCTTCAGCAGTCCGCTTCTTTGAAATGCCGCCGGGTTCATCATGGCGGAGACGAACCACAGGACCGTGACCAGCGTGACCACAAGCGCAGCAGACATCCGGATGAGATGGATCAGCCGGATCAGGCGGGCGCCGCGACCCGATGCGCACAGGCCGATCACCGCCCCCATCTCAAGCCAGACCAGAATAAGCTTTGCGGCAAGCAGCAGCAAGATCAGCACGCACAGTGCGGGATAAAGTCCCTCCACGAACCGGTTTTCGGCAAAAAAACTGCCCTGTCCGGTCCAGTCAGCCGCCGCAGCAAGATGAGACTGCAGCAGGGCCGGCAGCTGCGAGACCGACGTCACCTTCATGACGAGGTCCCGGAAGACCGGAAAGAGCGCAATAAAGACAGCCACGCTTTCCAGTACCATTGTCAGCGCTGCCAGCGTGGCTGATATTCTGTTCAGATAAGTTTCCGGATATGCGGCGGATCCGTAGCGCCTGCTCATGCGGCCGGACATATACTACCTCCCGAAAGAAAGGTCTGCGTCAGTCCTCATCGTTCCTGGTTTCGATTCCGGATACGCTCGATACCGCAGAGATCACGGCAATGATCACGGCGATCACCACCATGACCAGAAAAACGGAAAGCGCAACTACCACTCCTGTACTCATTGACAATCCCCTTTCCTGCCCGGATATTTGCATTCCGCCGGGCCGAAGTTCCCCGGCAGAAGCTCCATACCTTAAAGATAAGGGAAACGCTCCAAAGAGCGTTTCCCTCCCTGAATTCCTATTTATTATACCGCTTTATTGCTCTGGTGCGCAAGCACATAGCTGCGGATGGGGCCAAAACCGACCAGTTTTTCTCCGGTAGCGCCAATGACCAGTGTCGGCGCGGTCTCGATGCCGTGCGCTCTGGCCAGAGCGGGCTCGTCCTCGCAGAACACTTCTTTGTAGCCGAAGAAGCTCTCATCCATCAGCCGCACTGCCATCGCGCAGTTCGGGCAGGTATGCGTCGCGAAAAGCAGGTTGCCTTCAGGCTTCTGCTCAGCAGCGACGGAGGCTTCTGTCTGCGCCGGCTTTGTTCCGGTGACCATACCTACGGTCACTTCGCTTCCGGAGCGTCCCGCCTTGCGCAGCACCGAATGGAACGGATCGTAAACGCGGCGATCCCTGAATTCCTGCACCTTGCCGTCGTTCCAGTTCTGTACCGGACGATAGTATCCCGTGATACGGCTGTAGATCTCGGTCTTTCTGCCGCAGATCGGGCAGCGGGCCTGCTCGCCGGTCAGATAACCGTGATCCTTGCAGACGGAGTAGGTCGGGGACATGGTGTAGTAAGGCAGCTTGTAGTTTTCCGCAATCTTGCGAACCAGGTTGGCTGCTGCCTTCCAGTCCGGAAGCTTCTCGCCCAGGAAAGCGTGGAATACGG
>CAMODP010000133.1 GCA_946611445.1 uncultured Eubacterium sp. | reverse complement strand
TGGAGGCCAGGGCGGATGATCTGGATACACGCGGATTCGCCTCGATGACATAATACTGAAAAGATTCCGGATCGAGGGCGAACTGTACGTTGCAGCCGCCCTTCACTCCAAGGGCGCGGATGAGCCGTATGGCGCTGTCGCGCAGCATATGATACTCTTTGTTCGTCAGGGTCTGGCTGGGCGCGACCACAATGGAATCACCCGTGTGAATACCGACAGGATCCAGATTTTCCATATTACATACAGTGACGACCGTATCCGCCGCGTCCCGCACGACCTCATACTCGATCTCCTTATATCCTTTTATGCTTTTTTCCACCAGAACCTGCGAAACGGGAGAAAGCGCCAGGGCATGCTTCATTCTTTCCCGCATCTCCTCTTCATCGGAGGCAAACCCGCCTCCCGTGCCCCCGAGCGTAAACGCGGGCCGCAGGATCACCGGATACCCGATCTCCACTGCGGCGCGAAGGCCCTCCTCCACACTCTCAGCCGTGCGGGAGGGAACGATCGGCTCTCCCAGCCGCGTGCACAGTTCCCGGAACTGCTCCCTGTCCTCCGCCTGCCGGATACTGGCCGCATCCGTTCCCAGAAGCTCGATCTCACATTCGTCCAGAATTCCCCGGTCAAAGAGCCTGAGCGAAAGATTCAGCCCGGTCTGCCCGCCCAGCCCCGGAACCAGGGCATCCGGGCGCTCATAGCGGCAGATTCTGGCCATGTATTCCAGCGTGAGCGGCTCCATGTAGACCTTGTCCGCGATGGCGTGGTCGGTCATGATCGTAGCCGGATTGGAGTTCGCCAGAATGACTTCATACCCTTCTTCCTTCAGCGCCAGACAGGCCTGCGTCCCGGCATAGTCGAACTCGGCTGCCTGCCCGATCACGATCGGGCCGGAGCCGATGACCAGTACCTTTCTGATATCTGTCCGTTTTGGCATATTCCGTACCTCCCGATGCCTGTCACTCCCGTTCCATCATTCCGGTAAATCTGTCAAACAGATATGTGCTGTCCTGCGGACCCGGCGCGCTCTCCGGATGATACTGGACGGAAAACAGCCTGTTTCTCTCATCGCTGAGTCCTTCCACAGTCTGATCGAGCAGATTGACGTGTGTCACAGCCAGGCCGGTGTCCGCCAGGCTGTCCCTTTCCACGGCATAGCTGTGATTCTGGCTGGTGATCTCAATTCTGCCCGTCTCCAGATCCTTCACGGGATGGTTGCCGCCCCGGTGGCCGAATTTCAGCTTGTATGTCCCGGCCCCGCAGGACAGGGCAAGGAGCTGGTGTCCCAGGCAGATACCGAAAAGCGGTACCCTGCCCCTAAGTTCCCGCAATGTATGAATGACCTCCGGAACATCCTCCGGATTGCCCGGACCGTTGGAGATCAGAACGCCGTCCGGAGAGAGGGACAGGATTTCCTCGCTTCTCGTATCGAACGGGACAACCGTCACATTGCACCGCTTCCGGTTGAGCATCCGGATGATGTTTGTCTTCATCCCGCAGTCGATCAGGACCACCTGATAGCGGGGACCGGAGGTGCGGCTGTACCACTTTTTCGTGCAGCTGCATCTTTTTACCGCGTCATGTCTGACAGGCGTTTCCCGTATCATGCGGACGCACTCCCCGGCAGGCCTGTCCGCATCCGTCAGCAGTCCCCTTTCGCTTCCGCGGTCACGGATATGCCTGACAAGTCTCCGGGTATCCGCCTGACTGAGGCCGGGAATGTCATGTTCCTCCAGAAGCTCCTCCAGTGTCTGTACCGAGCGGAAATTAGACGGGCTGCTGCTGCTGTCCCGCACGATAAATGCCGCAGGCGCGATGCGCCGGCTTTCAAAATCATCCGCTGTTATCCCGTAATTGCCGATAAGCGGGTAGGACATCACCACCCCCTGGTCTGTATAGGAGGGGTCGGAAAGAATCTCCTGATAGCCTGCCATCGATGTGTTGAAAACGACCTCACATACAGCGTCCTTCCTGCTGCCGAAGCCTGTCCCGAAGAATTCGCTGCCGTCCTCCAGCACGAGTTTTCTGTCACCCTGCATGGTTATGTCCTCCTCCTTCCATTGTCAGATGCTGCGGATCCTTTCCATTGCTTCGATCGTTTTCTCCCTGTTTCCGAAAGCGGTCAGCCGGAAATATCCTGCCCCCCCGGGTCCGAACCCGGATCCCGGCGTGCCGACGACATTCGCTTTTTCCAGAAGAAAATCAAAGAACTCCCAGTCCGTCATGCCTTCCGGCACCGCGAGCCAGATATAGGGCGCGTTTACGCCGCCCGAAACCCGGTACCCCGCAGCCTGCAGCCCCTCGGAGATGATCCCGGCATTGCCCATATACCAGGCAATCTGTTCCCGGATCTGCTGCTGTCCCTTTTCACTGTATACCGCTTCACCGGCCCGCTGGATGATGTACGGCGCCCCGTTATATTTCGTGCCGTGCCTTCTCGCCCACAGAGGATGCAGCCTGATGCCGCCGGCCTCCAACTCCTTCGGAATCACGGTGAAGCCCAGACGCAGTCCCGTAAAACCGGCCGTTTTCGAAAAGGAACGGAATTCGACGGCACATTCTCTCGCCCCGTCACACTCATAAATACTGTGTGGGATCCCTGGCTCAGAAATATAGGCCTCGTATGCCGCATCATACAGAATGACCGAATCATGGGCTTTTGCATAATCCACCCATCCCTGAAGCTTTTCTTTTGTCATGACGGCACCGGTGGGATTATTGGGAAAGCAGAGATATATCAGATCCGGCACCTCGGCGGGCAGTTCCGGCACAAATCCGTTCTCCGCCGTGCAGGGCATATAGATCACGCCCCGGTAACGGCCGCTGCAGGCATCATACTCACCGGTTCTTCCTGCCATGACATTGGAGTCAACATACACCGGATAAACAGGGTCACAGACGCCTATGACATTGTCTGTTCCGAATATCTCCTGTATATTGGCGCAGTCACATTTGGCCCCGTCCGACACAAAAATCTCATCCGGAGAGATCCGGCAGCCCTTCTCCTGATAATCTTTCCGGGCAATTTCATTGCGCAGAAAATCATATCCCAGATCCGGCGCGTATCCCCGGAAGGAATCCGCCTCACCCATTTCGGTTACCGCCGCATGCAGCGCCTCAATGATTTTGGGAGCGATCGGAAGTGTCACATCTCCGATGCCCAGGCGGATGACATCCGCCTCCGGGTGCAGCGCCTCGTACCGCCTGACCTTCTCTCCGATCGCCGAAAAAAGATAACTTCCGGGAAGTTTCAGGTAATTCTCATTGATTCTGGCCATGGCTGTATTCCTTTCTCATGATGAATTCCATATTTGGTAATTATTCAGAACCAAGCCGCAGACGCTCCCTCCGCGCTTCTGTTTTTTCAAATTCCGCATGGTTCTGAACAGTTTACAGATTCGTGTATCCCATGAGTGCGCGGTCGATTGCCTTCGCAGCATTTCTGCCCTCCGCGATGGCGCGGACGACAAGCGACTGCCCGATATGCATGTCTCCGGCCGCGTAAATCCTGCTCTTTCCCGTACAGTAGTCTCCTGCCTGCGTCCGGACATTCGACCTCTCGTCTGTCTCGACGTCAAAGGCATCCGTGACATATTTTTCACTTCCGAGGAATCCGGCTGCGATCAGTACAAGCTGCGCCGGAACTGTGCGGATTGTCTTTTCGTCCGGAACCATGCGGATGCGTCCTGTTCTTTCATCCGTTTCGGGAACCAGCGAGACCAGCACGGCTTCCTTCAGGTTTCCTTTGCTGTCCTTAATGAATTCCTTTACCGTCATCTGATATATCCTCGGATCCGATCCGAATTTCCAGATGGCCTCTTCCTGTCCGTAATCGGTTTTCAGCACCCTGGGCCACTCCGGCCAGGGATTTGACGGCAGCCGATCTGCCGGCGGCTCCGGCATCATTTCCAGCTGCGTTACGCTTTTTGCCCCCAGCCGGATACAGGTTCCCACACAGTCATTTCCGGTATCCCCGCCGCCGATGACAATCACGTCCTTATCCTTCGCGAGCTCCGCAGGGTATTCCGTGAAGCCGCAGTCCAGCAGGCTTTTGGTCACTGTCCGCAGGAAATCAACGGCAAACCAGATGCCTGCGGCATCCCGCCCCGGCGCGGAAATATCTCTGGGCTGTGAAGCGCCGCAGGCAAGAAGCACGCAGTCAGAGGACTGCAGCAGCTCACCGGCGGAAATATCCTTTCCCACGTCCGTATTCACCGCAAAGCGGATGCCTGCGCCCTCCATCAGACGGATTCTCCTGTCGATCAGTGCCTTATCCAGCTTCATATTCGGTATGCCGTAGCGCAGCAGGCCGCCCGGGCGGTCCGCTCTCTCATACACCGTTACCAGATGCCCTCTGCGGTTCAGCAGCTGCGCAGCGGCCAGTCCGGACGGTCCGCTGCCGACCACAGCCACTTTCTTGCCGGTCCGGGTGTGAGGTGTTATTTCCTCCACCAGTCCGTGCGCATAGGCATACTCGATCACGGCCTTCTCGTTTTCCTTTGTCGACACGGGGGCGTCATGCAGGCCGCAGGTGCAGGCAGCTTCACAGAGGGCCGGGCACACACGGCCGGTAAACTCCGGAAAACTGTGTGTTACGGAAAGACGCCTGTAAGCTTCGGCCATTTGCCCCCTGTATACCAGATCATTGATCTCAGGCACCAGGTTATGCAGCGGGCAGCCGGACATCATGCCCGATATGGTCACGCCAGCCTGGCAGAAGGGAATGCCGCAGTCCATACAGCGGGCGGCCTGCTTCTGCTGTGCCGCAGGAGGCAGCTGCAGATGGAATTCACGAAAATCCCTGACCCTCTCTTCCTCTTTTCTGACAGGGCCGTCTGCTCTCTCATACTCCAGAAATCCCGTCGTTTTTCCCATCACGCACCTCCTGCCCCTACAAACGCCCGGAAGGCTTCGATCTTTGTCGTCTCCGGATCGGCTCCTGTCTCCTCACTCTTTGCGATCAGGCGGAGCATTTCTTTATAGTCTGCCGGAATGATTTTCTTGAAGAGCGGAACATACTCGTCAAACCGCTCCAGGATCGCTTTTCCTTTGACAGATCCGGTATGCTCCACGTGTTCTCTGATCAGCCTCTTCAGCTCGCCACGGTCCGTCTCTGATACGAGGCTCTCCATCCGTACAAGTGTCCTGTTGAGATTTCTGTACAGACGGTTTTCTTCATCCAGCACGTAGGCGACGCCGCCGCTCATGCCTGCCGCAAAGTTTTTTCCGACTGGTCCGAGTACTGCCACCATGCCGCCCGTCATGTATTCACAC
>CAMODP010000132.1 GCA_946611445.1 uncultured Eubacterium sp. | reverse complement strand
GTGAAATCCTGGTATACAATCCGTCCGGCGCCCATATTCATATGTCCGACCTCGGAATTTCCCATCTGTCCGTCCGGAAGGCCTACGGCCAGGCCGCTCGCCTGTCCCTGTACATAGGGACACTCCCTGCGGAGCCGGTCCATCACCGGTGTCTTTGCCTCGCACACGGCGTTGTGCGCGCAGACAGGATTCTCTCCGTACCCATCCAGAATCATCAGTACAGTCGGTCTTTTGCTCATGCGGTTATCTCCTTTATATAAATATACGGAATCAGTTGTCAAAAGCAGTGTACGGGTTCCCGTGCGTTTAATGCCGGCGCAGCCCGGACACCGCTACTATCATACTCACTTGAAGGATAAAATACAAGAAAAAAAGCAGCTGTCCTCCCGCGCACAGGGTTCGCTGCCTGTTTTCCTTCCCATTCAAAAATGAAGATGGTATAATGTCCGCGGAGGAAAACACCTATGCTTGACAGTGCCTATTCCCTGTACAAACTGATCATATTGTATACCCTTCGGAAAGTGGATTTCTCTCTGACCGGCACCCAGATCTCTGACCTGGTCCTGGGGCAGGGCTATACCACGTGGCTTCACCTGCGGGAGGTCATCTCCGAAATGCTGGAGACAGAGCTTATCAGCACGAAGATGGTGAACCACACGGAATTCTACAGTATAACGCCGCAGGGCATACAGACCCTGGAGTACTTCCGGGACGATATCTCACCGGATATCCGGAATGACATTGACGCGTATCTGTCAAAGCACGGGTATTCCATGCGCACGGACGCTTCAACATGGGCGGACTACAGGCAGACAGGCGCAAATGCATATACCGTCCACTGTGTCGCAGCTGAAAACGGAAGCCCCCTTCTGGAGATCAGCTTTACGGTTCCCACGGAAACAGCCGCACAGACACTTGCGGAAAACTGGAGACGCCGGAGCCAGGAAGCCTATGAAGCGCTGATCAGACTTCTCGGCTGATCATGACTGCCGGAATGACCTCCCGATCTTCTCAAAATAGTCTCTGATCTTTGCCTCATATCCGATGTCAGTCGGCTCATAGAAACGCTCTCCCGCCACCTCATCCGGCAGATACTGCTGCTCGACGTAGTGGTTGGGATAATCATGCGCGTATTTATACCCGATGCCATGTCCGAGTTTCTCGTGCCCGCCGTAGTGAGCGTCCTGCAGATGCCCCGGCACACTGGTCCGCACATTCTTTACGGAATGCAGGGCAGCGAAAACGGCTTCGCAGCAGGCATTGCTCTTCGGCGCACAGGCTACATAGATCGCCGCCTGGGAGAGAATCAGCTGTGACTCCGGCATGCCAACCCGTTCCACCTCCTGCGCGGCGGAAGCGGCGACCACCATGGCCATGGGATCGGCGTTTCCCACATCCTCCGACGCGCAGATCATGATTCTCCTGGCTATGAATTTCACATCTTCCCCTGCATACAGCATCTTTGCAAGATAATACACGGCGGCATCCGGATCTGATCCCCGCATGCTCTTGATAAAAGCGGAGATCGTATCATAGTGCTGATCTCCGTCGCGGTCATAGCGGACCACCCTCTTCTGGATGCACTCAGAGGCTGTCTCCAGATCAATGTGAATCCTGCCGTCTTCTCCCGGTTCCGTAGAAAGCGCGCCCAGCTCCAGCGCATTCAGGGCCGCCCGTGCATCGCCCCCGCAGATATCCGCCAGGAATGCGCGCGCGTCCGGTTCAAGGACAACATGAAAGCTGCCCAGGCCCCGCTCCGTATCATCTGCCGCTCTCTGCAGGAGTTCTTCGATCGCAGCCGCAGAGAGCGGCTTCAGTTCAAAGACTATAGAACGTGAAAGGAGCGCGCCGTTTACCTCAAAATACGGGTTTTCTGTCGTGGCGCCGATCAGGATCACCGTTCCGTCCTCTACAAAAGGCAGGAGGTAATCCTGCTGGCTCTTGTTGAAGCGGTGTATTTCATCGATAAAAAGAATCGTCCCGGTGCCGTAGCCCCCTCTTCGCGTCTGCGCGTCCCGCACGACCTCCTCCATATCCTTCTTCCCGGAGGTTGTCGCGTTCAGCTGTACAAAGGCAGCGCTTGTCGTATTGGCAATCACGCGGGCCAGTGTCGTTTTGCCCGTCCCGGGCGGTCCGTAGAAGATGACAGAGCTGAGCTTATCCGCGCGGATTGCTCTGTACAGCAGTCTTCCGCGGCCTACAATGTGTTCCTGGCCCACCACCTCGTCCAGTGTCCGCGGACGCATCCTGGAAGCCAGCGGCGCTTCGCTCTCCCTGTTCTTTTCATTCATATAAGAAAACAGATCCATCCTGTCATTCCTCCGGATACGGTATTCCCAGATGATGCCACGCCAGCTCCGAGGCAGTGCGCCCGCGCGGCGTGCGGTTCAGGAAGCCGTTCTTGATCAGATAGGGTTCATACACGTCCTCTATGGTCCCGGAATCTTCCCCGACCGCGGCGGCAAGCGTATCCAGGCCCACAGGGCCGCCGCCGAATTTCCT
Organism: uncultured Eubacterium sp.; assembly: GCA_946611445.1. Classification (GTDB taxonomy): domain Bacteria; phylum Bacillota; class Clostridia; order Lachnospirales; family Lachnospiraceae; genus Bilifractor. Next base: position 2,810 of record CAMODP010000132.1, on the reverse strand, counting down.
GATGATGGTGAGGAGTATGTTCCGGTCTGTCTGGTCCAGCCCGAACCGGTCTACCTCAAGGAGATCCAGTGCCAGACCTGCCACCTCTCCGGTGATTCTCCCGTCATACTGCACCGCGGCAAAATCGCGGACGCGCCGCAGAAGCCTGTTCGCCAGACGCGGGGTACCGCGTGACCTTCTGGCAAGTTCTCTGGCCCCGTCCGGATCGATCTCCACATCAAGGATCCGCGAAGAATGGACAATGATCTCCGTCAGTTCATCGACCGTATAGAACTCCATATGCTGAATGACGCCGAACCGGTCCCGCAGGGGCGCTGTCAGAAGTCCTGCGCGCGTAGTGGCGCCGACCAGCGTAAAGCGGGGCAGTTCAAGTCTGACGGATCGGGCGGAGCTCCCCTTGCCGATCATAATATCGATGGCATAATCCTCCATAGCCGGATACAGGACTTCCTCTACCTGCCGGTTCAGCCGGTGAATTTCATCTACAAAGAGAACATCTCCCTCCTGAAGATTGTTCAGGATAGCGGCCATCTCACCGGGCTTCTCAATGGCGGGGCCGGAAGTGACTTTCATATGGGTGCCCATCTCATTTGCTATAATGCCGGCCAGCGTCGTCTTGCCAAGTCCCGGAGGGCCGTAGAACAACACATGATCCAGAACATCTCCCCGTCCCCTGGCAGCCTCTATATAGATCCGCAGGTTCTGTTTTGCCTTCTCCTGGCCGATGTATTCCTCCAGCCTCTGCGGCCGCAGGCTCCGCTCCGCGCGCAGGTCCTCCTGCTGCGCTTCCGTCTGTATGATCCGTTTTTCCATGTCTTCCCTTATCTGTTATGCTTGCGTGGGTTCAGTACTTTTGACGTTGTAATTCAGAATATATGGCGCAGCGCGGCCTTCAGGATCTGCTCGGAATCCATCCCCTCAGTCAGCTCTACCTTTCGGACTGCCTGCAGGGCTTCCGTTCCGGAATATCCCAGCGCCGTCAGCGCCTCAATGGCATCTGCCTGGGCGCCTGCCAGCGTGTCAGCCGGCACAGGCGCAGACTCCTGCATGTGTGTCAGCTTCTTCTCGAAGGCGTCATCCAGCCGGAACCGGTCCTTCAGCTCCAGGATCAGCTTCTGTGCAGTCTTCTTGCCAATACCGGGTGCCCGGCAGATGGCCGCCGCGTCATCAGCCAGGACGGCAAAACGCAGATCATCCGGAGAGAGTGCGGACAGGATTCCCAGTGCGCCCTTCGGTCCGATGCCGCTGACGCCCAGCAGCAGACGGAACACCTCCAGATCATCCTTTGAAAAGAAGCCGAACAGCGTCATGGCATCCTCTCGGACCTGCAGCGAAGTATAGAGCTTCACTTCATCGCCGATCCGCACATGCCCGCCGAGCAGGCTGCCCGGCACGTAGACAATCCAGCCCATGCCGTGATTGTCGATGACCAGGCTGTCCTCCTGTATGTCTTCAATAATACCTTTAATAAAACCGATCATATCAGCCTCTCAATCCAGAACATTTGTTTGCCCTGTCATTCTATCATGAACGGCTTTATGTGTCAAAGTGTATTCCTTATGTTATAATAGATGCCATGATAATACAATCAGAAACAATTCAGGAACCCGTCATTCGCGCGGCCGCGCCCTGGCTGGAAGCGTCAAAAACCGTGCTGTTTGACATTGAAACGACAGGTCTTTCGCCCCGCCGGTCGCATCTGTACCTGATCGGCGCGATCGGATGCATACACGGCAGCTGGACTCTTCGGCAGTGGTTCGCGCAGAAACCGTCCGAAGAGTCTGAGCTGCTGCGCTCTTTTGACGCATTTCTTGCAGAAACAGGCGCGGAAACCCTCATCCATTACAACGGAGACACCTTTGACCTGCCATATCTGCGCAGCAAATATGACTTCTACGGTATGCCCTGTACCAGTGATGTCCCCGGCAGCAATGACATCTACCGCTCTCTCCGTCCCTTCCGGAGTATCCTCGGCCTGTCTTCCATGAAGCAGAAGGACTGTGAGCGCCGTGTCGGAATAGATCGGGAAGACCAGATGACCGGGGCGGCACTGATCGCCGTATACCGGAACTATCTGCGGGCGGCCTCGCCTGCGGACCTGCAGCTGCTCCTGCTTCACAATCATGATGACCTGCTCGGGCTCGCGGAAATTCTTCCCCTGCTCTCCCTCCGCAGACTGTTTGACGGCAGCTTCCGGGCCGGCCGCCCCCGCCTCCTGCAGGCAGACGGCGGCGCTGTTTCGGGCACCTCCCCGGCAGATACAGATGCAAATGACCGGACTCAGACGCTCATTGCAGAGATCCCTCTCCGCCTTAACCAGCCTCTGCCGGTGTCTCTGCAGCTGTCTTCGGACCTGTACGCTTTGCACGGGGGAAAAGATGCATATCAGGCATGCCTGAGCATAAAATGCATACAGGGAACCCTGCTGCATTTCTTTTCGGACTACCGCAATTACTATTATCTTCCCGATGAGGACCAGGCAATACACAAGAGTGTGGCAGCATTTGTTGACCGCAGCCACCGCATCCGGGCAACGGCATCTACCTGCTACCAGAAGACGTCCGGTCTCTTTCTGCCGCAGCCCGCTGAAATCATTACGCCGGCCTTCCGCCGGTTCTATGATGACAAAACACATTGGCTGCTGTTCAGGGAAGATGCCCTTCCTGCAGAGGAACAGCTTCACGCATATGTGCTCTCACTGCTGCAGACGCTGCTGCAGGGCTGAACGCCTTCAGCCTTCATATTGTAAACCGATGCCTGTCATGAAAAAAGGCCCTGCCGCAGCAGATCCTTTTGTTTTGTCATGTTCT
>CAMODP010000131.1 GCA_946611445.1 uncultured Eubacterium sp. | reverse complement strand
AACCGGAAGAGAAGGCGGACTCCGCCGCAGACAGCGCAGAGTCGGCATCGTCTGTTTCCGGCAGCTCGGAAGCGGCGTCCGCCTCTTCATCTTCAGGCGGCGCTGATACGGCATCGACTGTCTCCGGCAGTTCAGAGGCTGCGCCGGCTGCCGCAGAGGGTCAGGAGGCACCTGAATCGGAACCGCTGGAGCCGGCAGTTCAGGAGGCGGCGCAGGAGGTACAGGAACCCGTGGCTGCAGAACCGCAGGAGCCGGCAGCTGAGGAAGTGCCGCAGGATATGCAGGAAGGTACTGAGACAACGGAGATGCAGTGAGTGACATAGCTGCAGAGTCAGAGCCATATACCCTCGTCTTGCTGTCGCTTCGTGCTGCATCCGTATGGATTTCCATCGCCTTGTAACAGGGTACCGCTCGAAACTCCGGCGTTTGCCTGATGCAATCGCCTCCGTCTCGCTCTCGATCGGGCTGTGTATGCCCGATCTCGTCCCTGTTCCGATGCTCTGAAAATCCAACGGCTGCATGCACTTGCTCCAAAGCATTCCTTCGGGTATACGGCCTTGTCTCTGCAGCAGGAATCATACCGGAGCGTTTTTCCGAAATCGCATTAGAAAGTCACTTGTGAAAACCCGCAGAAAGGAGGCTCGTCGTGAGAAGGCGAATCGTAACCGCAATCCTGATCATCCTGACATTCGTGATCCAGACGAGCTTCCTGGGCATGCTTCCGCTGCCCGGCGTACCGAACCTGCTGCTGATCCTGACGGTTTCCATGGGTTTTATGCGCGGGAGACAGACCGGTGTTCTGACCGGTTTTTTCTCCGGTCTGCTGCTGGATCTTTTTTATCCGAATCTGTTCGGCTTTTCTGCCCTGGTGTTCATGTACGCCGGTTTTCTGACGGGCAGTCTCTACAATGTCTTTTTCGATGAGGATATCAAGCTCCCCATGCTGTTTGCGGGAACAAGCGACCTGGCTTATAATCTGCTGTATTTTCTGGCGGATTTTGCCCTTCACAGGCGCTTTGATTTTCAGACCTATCTGCGCAGTGTGATTCTGCCGGAGCTGGTCGCTACCGTTATTTTCACCATCCTGTTCTACAGGATTTACTATGTGGTCAACAAATACCTGGCCGCCTATGAACTGGAGGAAGAGCAGTCGCCTTGGTTAAGAAGATAATCCATGCCATTCAGGCTTTTTTTGCCAACCGGACGCTTCTGCTGACGCTGATCTTTGTGGGCATGACAGCTGTTCTGTGCATGCGTATGTTTAATCTGCAGATCATCAGCGGAGAAGAGTACACACAGAATTTTTCCGTGAAAACGACACGGACACGCACGGTCAAGAGCACCCGCGGCAATATCTACGATGTTAACGGAAATCTGCTGGCTTATAATGAGCTTACAAAATCCGTCACGATCGAGGACAGCGGCAGCTATGACACGATGCGGGAGAAGAATCTGTCGCTGAACAGTGAGATCCTGCATCTGACCAGGATGATTCTGGACCGCGGCGACACGCTTGCCGGCGATTTCAGGATTATTCTGGATGATTACGGCAATTACCGTTTTAATACGGAGAATGAGACGTCCATCAACCGTTTCCGGGCTGATGTCTACGGCTACCGGACTGTCGATGAACTGACGGAAAGACAGCGTTTTGCCACGCCGGAACAGATTATTGCCGACCTCAGCGCTGAGGACCGGTTCGGGCTCGTCTACACGGAGGAGCCTTTTACTGATGCGGAGCTGGCTGCCTATGACATGCCCCGTGAGCTGGATCCCGCGGATGTCCTGCATATCATCAACGTGCGCTGGCAGCTCAGTCTGGTAAGCTTTCAGCGTTATATGCCGGTTACGGTCGCCCGGAATGTCAGTGATGAGACGGTCGCCGCCGTTCTGGAAAATACGGCCAACATGATCGGTGTCAATGTCATCGATGACTACAGCCGCATTTATACGACTTCTGTGGATATGGGTCCTGTCATCGGGTACACGGGCCAGCCCTCGCAGGAGGAGCTGGAGGACCTCCAGACTGTGGACAGCCGGTATTCCAATACCTCTATCATCGGCAAGGCCGGCATTGAGCAGACCCTGGAAACGACGCTGCAGGGCACGGACGGCTGGGAAGAGGTAGTCGTGGACAATCTCGGCCGCGTGCTGGATATCCGCAGGCGTGTCGAGCCGCAGCAGGGACAGGATGTCTATCTGAGCATTGACACAGAGCTGCAGTCCGCCTGCTATAAGATCCTGGAGCAGAGGATCGCCGGCATTCTCACGCAGAACATTGTCGAAGACAAATGGGTAGACAAGCTGGCCCTGGAAGATGACCAGATGCTGCCTATCCCTGTCTATGATGTGTACAACGCGCTGTTCAACAATAACGTCCTGGACATCGCGCATTTCCAGGAAGCCGATGCCACGGATACTGAGAAGAAGGTATCCTCCGCCCTGGATGCTTTCCGGTCAGAGATCAGCAGCTGGCTGGAAGCGGAGCTGAATAATCCGGATGCCGCCGTATTCAATGACCTTTCCGAAGAGCATCAGCAGTACATGTCCTATATCCGGTCTTCGTTTCTGACAAGCGGCAGCAATATCCTGGACGCTTCCCGGATCAGGCTGTCGGACGAGACCTACCAGGCCTTTATCACAGAAGGCTCTGTAAGCATGCGTACGTTTTTGCTGCATGCCGTAAATGAAAACTGGGTAAACATGGCGCGTCTGCCGGAGAAGGAGACGGAATATCTGACCGGCGATGAGATCTATCAGGCGGTCATTGATTATATACAGGAACACCTCCCGGAGGACGCGGGATTTGACAAGGTGCTGATCCGCTATATGCTTCAGCATGACAGACTGCTTCCTTTCGACGTAATCCAGCTCCTGTATGACCAGGGCGTCCTGGACAAAAATGACGAGGTCTATCAGCAGTTCCGTTCTCAGGAAATGACGCCTTCGGATGTGATCCGCGACAAGATCACCCATCTGGAGATCACCCCCGCACAGCTGGCCCTGGATCCGTGCGCCGGCTCTATAGTGATTACCGATCCCGATACCGGCAAGGTCCGGGCCTGCGTAACCTATCCGGGGTATGACAACACACGCCTTGTCAACAACATGGATACGGATTATTATTATGAGTTGACGGTAGACCGGGCTTCGCCTTTCTACAACAAGGCCACACAGCAGCTGACAGCTCCCGGCTCTACATACAAGCCCGTCGTCGCGGCGGCCGGACTGGAGGAACGGGTGATCGACCGCAATTCCAAGGTGCTGTGTACCGGTGTATTCGGCGCCGGCTTCCTGGATGAGGGAGACCAGGTGCACTGCTGGTACCTGGACGGCCACGGCGAGCTCACGCTCACAGAAGCCCTGGAGCATTCCTGCAACGTCTTTTTCTGCCAGGTCGGTTACAGCCTGGGTGAGACAGAAGACGGTAAATACCACCAGAGCACAGAGCTGTCCATTCTCCAGCGGTATTCCGCCGATTTCGGCCTGGAAACCACCTCCGGCATTGAGATTCCGGAGACGGACTCCCATATATCCGATGACCTGGCAATTCCGTCGGCCATCGGACAGGGCACGCACCAGTTCACGACCACACAGCTGGCGCGCTACGCGAATACGCTGGCAAGCCGGGGCATCTGCTATGATCTCAGCCTGGTCGACCACATCACGGATTCCGAAGGCAATGTGACTGACACAAGGGATCCGGTCGTCCATACCACCTCGAATTACGGGCAGGAGACATGGCATCTGATCTGGCAGGGCATGCGCGCAGCCACCGCGTCAGATACAGCCTGGCAGGGCTTTACCCTGAACGTCTACACAAAGACGGGTACCGCGCAGGAATCCAAGGTTCGTCCGGACCACTCACTGGCCATCGGATTCACGGAAGCGCACAACAGAGACCACGAGGACATCGCATACGCGGTCAGGATACCTTTTGGCTATACCTCCAGAAATGCCTCTCTGGTGGCCAAAGATGTTCTGAACTATTACTTTGAACAGCTGCCGGAAGAGGATATCCTTCTCGGCAGGGCTGATGAGAGTGAAATGTACACAACCGTTACGCATGACTGACGGCTGTACAGAGGAAAACCATGCTTAGATATTACCGTTTGCGTGATTACAATATCATACTGATCCTGCTGCTGGTCGCGCTGAGTTCTCTGGGCGTGCTGCTGGTCGGTTCTGCCGACCCCTCCCTGCAGAGCAGGCAGCTGGCTGGCGTTCTGGCAGGCATCGCCCTGATGATCCCCCTGTCCCTGGTGGACTACAACTGGGTCCTGCATTTTCACTGGCCGATCTACTTCATCAATCTCGGCCTCCTGTCGCTGGTCATCGTCTACGGCGTTGCCAGCCACGGCGCAGAGCGGTGGATCAAGATCGCCGGCATCCAGTTCCAGCCGACAGAGCTGTCCAAGATCCTGACGATTCTGTTCTTCGCGGCCTTTTTCCAGATGTACGAGACCGTCGTCAATGACTGGCCGACGATCTTCCGGGCTGTCGTCCTGATCGGCATCCCGCTGATCATGATTTTCGCGCAGCCTGATCTGAAAAACACGATTACACTGGGCATCGTGTTCTGCATGCTGTATTTTGCCGCAGGACTGGCGTACCGCCGGATACTGGTCGTCCTGCTGATCGTCGTGCCGCTCGCCGCCGGCGCGCTGTATCTGATCACCCAGACAGATCTGCCGATCGTCGACGACTACCAGAAGGAACGTGTCATGACCTTCCTGGAGCCCGAAAACGATGAGTATTCTGAGTCCGCCATGCAGCAGGACAATTCCGTCATGGCAATCGGCTCCGGACAGCTCACCGGAAAAGGACTGAACAATACGGCGCAGTCGGCCAGCAAAGGCAACTTCATCGCTGAGATCCAGAACGATTTCATCTTCGCCGTAGCGGGAGAGGAGCTGGGGTTCGTCGGAACCATGACCATCCTGCTGCTGCTGTTCCTGATCGTTTTCACATGCATGCGCGCGGCTGCCCAGGCCAGAAACATGGGCGGCCGGATCATATGCACGGGACTCGGATCCCTGGTGGCCATCCAGTCCTTTATCAACATCGGTGTGGCCAGCGGCCTGCTGCCGAACACCGGAACGCCGCTGCCCTTTGTCAGTTATGGACTGACATCCCTGCTGAGCCTGTATATCGGGATGGGCATGGTGCTGAACGTCAGTCTGCAGAGACGGCGGAAAGAGGAGAGGCTGACGTACGAGCAGGAGAGGCTGCGGGAGAATAGTCTGATGTGAGACGGCGAGTGTTAAAACGGACGCAGGCTGAGATGCAGCTTCCTGTCCTTGGCCTGCAGGTC
>CAMODP010000130.1 GCA_946611445.1 uncultured Eubacterium sp. | reverse complement strand
AAGCGCCTGCAGAAGGAGCACGAAGCGGAGCGCAGACAGGGCAGAACAGGTCAGATTGCTGCCGCAACAGTGCAGACACGGACTGTGACAGAGCCAAGGCCGCTCCAGATCGTGACGCTGAGCGATGCCTCCGGTGCAGCCGGATCTGTATATGATGATACTATGACTGCAGGAGGATCCGCCTCTGATGCACTGTCCACCGGAATCATTCCGGACGGGAATATGAACCCGTCAGACGCCTTTTCCGGAGCGGGCGATCCGGCGGAGAGCCGGAAAACCGCCAGCGCTGCTTCTAAGAAGAAAACCGGCAGGAAACCCGATTCCGGCAAAAGCAGACAGCAGGAAGCCTTCCCGAAAGACGGCTGGGCATATCCGGATGACATGCAGGCGCTGGAAAATGCACAGCCGGCAGCCGGCAAGCCTGTCATTGACGGCATTTTTGCGGATGACGCAGCTGAATCTGCGCCGCAGACGCAGGCCGGCGGGAACCTCGGCCGCGCTGAGAATCCTGTCCGTCCCGCCAGAACTGCCGGAAAGGCTGAGAAGGCCGCGAAATCCGACATTCAGGATTTTGCCGCAGGAAAAACAGAGAAACAGGACAAGGCCGACACGGCTGCATATGTATTTCCGCCGCTGTCCCTGCTGAAGGCATCCACCGCCAACCAGGCGGGAGATTCCCGTGAATATCTGCAGGAGACGGCCGATCTGCTGCAGCAGACACTGCATACCTTCGGCGTGGAAGTGACCATCAACCACATCAGCTGCGGTCCGACTGTGACCCGCTATGAACTGACCCCGCAGATGGGCGTCAAGGTCAGCAAGATCCTGAGCCTTTCCGACGATATTAAGCTGAATCTTGCGGCCGCTGACATCCGCATCGAAGCCCCGATTCCCGGCAAAGCCGCAATCGGCATCGAGGTTCCGAACAAAACCAATCTGACGGTAATGCTCCGCGATCTGCTGGAGACGCAGGCTTTCGAAAAACAGAAATCAAAGCTGGCTTTTGCCGTCGGCAAGGATATCGCCGGACAGCCGGTCATCGCCGACATCGCGAAAATGCCGCATCTGCTGATCGCAGGTGCCACCGGATCCGGTAAATCAGTATGTATCAATGCCCTGATCATGAGCATCCTGTACAAGGCTTCGCCGGACGAAGTGAAGTTCATCATGATAGACCCGAAGGTCGTGGAACTGTCCGTGTACAACGGCATCCCGCATCTGTTTATCCCGGTGGTCACGGATCCCAAGAAGGCGACCGGCGCCCTGAACTGGGCCGTTTCCGAGATGACAGACCGCTATCAGCGGTTTGCGGAGATGGGTGTGCGTGATCTTGCGGGATACAATGCGCGCATCGATGCCATGCCGGAGCCCGAAGAGGGCAGCAAACCCGCAAAGATGGCGCGGATCGTCATCATAGTAGACGAGCTGGCTGACCTGATGATGGTGGCGAAGAATGAGGCTGAGGACGCAATTGTCCGTCTGGCGCAGCTCGCGCGTGCGGCCGGTCTCCATCTGATCATCGCGACACAGAGGCCCTCCGTTGACGTCATCACAGGTCTGATTAAGGCTAACATGCCTTCCCGTATCGCCCTTTCCGTGACATCCGGCGTAGATTCCAGGACAATTCTGGATATGAACGGCGCGGAAAAGCTTCTGGGCAAGGGCGACATGCTGTTCTACCCGCAGGGCTACCAGAAGCCGGCGCGCGTGCAGTGCGCTTATGTCTCCGATGAAGAGATCCAGGGCGTAGTCGATTTCCTGAAAGAACATCATGAGGCGCAGCCCTATGACAGCGCACTGGAGGAAAAGCTGAACAACATGGCTGCCGCCGAGAGTGTATCCGGAGACAGCTCTGCCTCTGATCTGGACGCTTACTTTGCCGACGCAGGCAAACTTATAATTGAGAAAGACAAAGCCTCCATCGGCATGCTGCAGAGGGCCTTCCGGATCGGCTTCAACAGAGCCGCACGGATCATGGACCAGCTGTGCGACGCCGGCGTGGTGGGAGAAGAAGAAGGCACAAAACCACGCCGCATCCTGATGAGCATGGAGCAATTTGAGAACTACCTGGAGGAAAACTGATGCGGATCTGCACCAACTGCGGAGAGCAATTTGAAGATAATGAGCTTTTCTGTCCAAAGTGCGGTCAGGAGGTTCAGCTGGTTCCCAATTTTGAGACAATTGAGAGCCGGATGGCTGAATCCGAGCGTCTCCAGCGGGAAGCAGAAAAGAAAAAAGAAGAAGAACGCCAGTATCTGCTCTCCCTGGAAAAGAAGCGGAAGGCCCGCCGGCGGCGGATCATACTGGTCGCAGTGCTGATTGTGGCCGCTTCTGCCTTTGTCATCGCCGGCCTGGTCGTCATGGCCTACAGCCGCATGACAAATTCATATGATTACCAGCTGCAGATGGCGCAGGTCGCCTACGAGGACGGCAATGCGGACATTGCGCTGGAATACGCCAAGAAAGCCGCCGCCCTGAGCGACGAAAGCCGCGACGCAAAGCTCCTTATGGCCCGCATTTATTTCGACGGCGGGCAGTATGAAGACGCTGTCGGCATTCTGGAAAAACTGATTGAAAACAATTCAAAAGATGCCGAGGCCTATGACCTCCTTTTCAGCGCGTATGATGCCGCAGGCACCCCGCAGAAGATCAACGACCGCCTCGAAAAATGCAAGATCGACAGCATTCTGAAGAAATACGCTGATTATATGCCGCAGGCGCCTGTCATAGAGCCCGAGAGCGGCACCTATGACAAGCTGCTGACCGTCAGCATCACATCTGAGGCGGAAGGCGACATTTATTACACGACGGACGGCACTACGCCGAATGAAAAATCGAAGCTGTACAAAGATCCCCTGAAACTGAAAGAGGGAAAAACGACGCTGCGCGCTATGCTCATCGCGAAGACGGGCGTCTCCAGCGATGTGTCCTCCGCTTCGTATGAGATTACGCTGGATAAGCCGCCGGCTCCCGAGATCACGCCGGCTTCCGGCACATACCGGAAGATGCTGGTTGCCAAGGGCAGCATTCAGGAAACGACAACCGGCGGCGTCAATATCTCCGTAACGACACCTGTAATCACGGTAGATGTGCCGGACGGCTATACCTGCTATTACTCCTTTGACAGCAAACCGACCGAAAAGAGCACCATCTATACAGAGCCTGTCGATATGCGTGTCGGCGAGCACGTGTTCTATGCCGTGCTGGCCAGCAGCCAGGGCAAAATGGGCCGCGTCGTGTCGGCTACCTATGTATACTCTGTCGTCACGCCTACCCCGACGCCTACGCCGGAACCCGTGACATATTATTTCCCGGTCGCTGAACCCACAGAGGAACCGGAGACGCCGGAAGAAGGGACCGATCCTGCGGCAGATCCGGCTGCGGATCCCGCGGCGCAGCCGACAACAGATCCCGCGGCACAGCCGACAACAGATCCCGCGGCGCAGCCGACAACAGATCCTGCGGCACAGCCGACAACAGATCCCGCGGCGCAGCCGGCAACTGATCCGAACAGCACACCCGCCCAGACGGATCCTGCCGCGCAGCAGAACGCCGCTCCTGCAGAAGAGGTGGCCGTGGGATGAAACTGCAGGAAATCCGGAATGATAAGCCGGAGCAGTCTGCCGGATGCCGGGAAATGCAGTGACGTATTCATGCCTGAGATACGGGCATGATGAAGCAGTAACCGAAACACCGAAACGGGAAAATGCATGAGACCGCCGGAGATCCCCCTCACCGGATCAGAGGCGGTCTTCTTGCAGTCACGGAGAATGTATGAAGATATCCATTGCCTGCGTGGGCAGGCTCAAAGAGAAATATCTGACAGACGCAGTGCGCGAATACACAAAGCGGCTGACCCGCTACTGCAGGCCGGAGATCCTGGAGACTGCGGATGAGCGCATTCCGGATAAGGCCTCTGAAGCAGAGGAGACAGAACTGCGGGAACGGGAGGGACAGCGCCTGCTGAAAATGATCCCGGAAAAAGCATGGGTCGTCACCTGCGAGATTGGCGGGAAAATGCCGGATTCAGAAGGCTTTGCCGGGACGCTGCAGAGATGGATGACAGAAGGGAAGAGCCACATCATATTTGTGATCGGCGGTTCCACCGGATTGTCGGAAGAGGTGAGGCGGCGGTCAGATTACGCGCTGAGCTTTTCGCACATGACATTTCCGCACCAGCTGATGCGGGTGATCCTGCTGGAGCAGATATATCGGGCGTTCCGCATCAATGCGGGGGAGCCGTATCACAAGTAGGGGTTGGGGGGCTTTTTTCGGACGGACGCCGGGGCGGTACAAGGGATCTCCATGTGTCCGCTGCTCCGCCGACCCGAGCCTGCTCATCTAAGATGACCGGTCAGTCCTGCCCGGTCATCTAAGATTCGACCGGTCTCGGGCACGTACTCGCTGAATGCGTCCCCATTGGAGATCCCTTGCCCCGCCCCGGCTGTGTATTGAAGGCGGGCAGGCGGTTCTTTCCTGCCATCGCTGAATCGCTTGAGAAGGCAGCGCTCTCAGATCACTTCAGCTGAAGTGTGCGTTACACATGAAGGGTACGGCATTCATGCCGGCAGGGTCCGCGGGACGACTTGAACGAATACCTGCAGCCGTTGGGAAATCCGGTCATTCGAGGTGCGGACAGAATCAGTTCAAGTCCGGCTCTGCCGGACTTGCGCCGGGCTGCGCGTCAGCTCTGCTGACAATCTTCCCCTGCGCAGCCCTGGCATCCGCCGGAGGCATGCTCAGAAGGAGATTGGACTCCTCCTGAGAAGACTTGGGGTTTCCCCCCACCTACAGAGGAGGGGGCCATCTCCTTCTGGGCATACCACGCCCGATTCTGAGCGAGACGGAGGCGTATGCATCAGGCATACGCCGAGGGTTCGAGCGATGCCGCACAGAGGATGGACGGAGAGCCCTTACGGATGCGGTATGAGTGAACCGGAGGATCCGACGGCCCTGCCGGCAGGAATGCCGTATACTTCTGAATAATATGTTTTTTTAAATACTATGTACCAGGTGATTAATATGTCGTCATCTTCAATTAAACAATATCGGCCGACTATCGAGCAGCTCCTCACTGCGCAGCCGATCTACCAGTATGCCTTCGTCGACACCTCGCAGCTCCTTTTCACGGAGCGTGTGCGCGAGATCTGCCGACAGGAGTGTCCGCGCTACGGCAAGTCCTGGTCTTGTCCTCCGGCTGTCGGCAGTGTGGCGCATTGCAGGGAGATCTGTGAAGGCTATCCGGAAACGCTGTTTTTTTCCACAGTGGCTGAGGTCTCTGACGTGCTGAATATGGATGAGACGCTGGCAACGCGCGCGGAGCATGAACGGATCACGACG
>CAMODP010000129.1 GCA_946611445.1 uncultured Eubacterium sp. | reverse complement strand
CCGAAAGGAGGTGAGGCTTATGCCGATTACGGTAACATTTCACGTGTTGGGTATTACCATCACGGTTAGCGTAAAATGGAACAACCGCCACTCTGCCAAGTGACGGTTGTTTTGCCATAAAAAACAAAAAAACCTTTAGCTGAGGCCAACCGCTTGCAGCAGTGTTCCTCTGTATCATTCAGTATAACGGCATTACGATTACCTGTCAATACTCTGCTTTCTGTAATTGTTCAGCCATGTTACAGCTATGCAGACAGCAACTGTTTACCTTGCAGATTGCGTCACCGATTTGACAAGACGGGGCATAATGGGTACACTTCTTGCTATCACATGGGAAGGAAACGAAAACCCAATAATATGAAAAACAACAGCTATACCTATACCATCCGCCGGACGAACCGCCGCACCATGGCACTGGAGATCAGGCCGGACGGCACGCTTCTGGTACGGGCACCGCTGTATGCGACAACAGACCAGATACGACAGTTTGTTTCGCAAAACACGGGCTGGATTGAAAAGCATATAGAAAAAGCAAAAGCCCGGATGGCAGAGCGGGAATCAGAGCAGGCACTGCATCCCGTGCACAGAATGACAGAGGCGGAACTGCGCGCGCTGGCAGATCAGGCACTGCAGGATCTGCCGCCCAGAGTCCGGCACTTTGCTTCTCTTCTGGGGGTCTCGTATGGCAGGATCACCATCCGGAATCAGCGGACACGCTGGGGCAGCTGCTCGTCAAAGGGCAATCTCAACTTCAACTGCCTGCTGATGCTGGCGCCGGAGAACGTGCGCGACTACGTGGTCGTTCACGAGCTCTGTCACCGGCTGGAGATGAATCATTCTCCGCACTTCTGGGCACATGTCGCATCCATCCTGCCGGATTATAAAGAGCAGAAAAAATGGCTCCGCGACAACGGGCGGAGCCTGATGGAGCAGATGACGGGATAACGCCCGGCCGCAGGAGCAGCCGCAAAAAGTGTCATCCTTCTGCTTTTCTTCTTCTCTTTTTTGCCAGATTCGGCAGCTCGACGCTGGAGGATACCTGCGAAGCAAACTGCGAGAAATTGGACATCCTGTTGTCCGCCTCGATCTTTTCACGGTCATTGGTGCGCAGCACCAGCTCCGAGCTGTTGTCCGCGCTGTCGCTGTTCTTCTTGACGGAACGGATCTCCTTGAAATCCGTCACAAAAGCCTTGCCGCGCGCCGGATGCACAGAGATCTTCGATCCCTCCACCAGAATGCGCTGCACCATCGCCTTGCGCAGGCGGATGCCGCCGACAATCCCGCACGCCAGTCCGATTGCTGCCTGAATTGCTATGAACACAGGCTGCAGCTTCGCGTCTGCGGCAGCAGGGAGAAATCCGAGTCCGATCCCGACAGCCGCCCCCGCGACAATAATCAGAAGCGCCACGACCGTCATACTGACAGGATACCGCAGCAGATAGCCGGTCTTATTCTCCTCAGCCTGCTTCTCTTCCGCCGTCACGCCGTCACTAATCGATGTAGCCAGGAATACGCAGCCGATCACAAGGCAGAGAACGGCTCCCAGACCATGCACCAGCAGATTTATAAACACTTCCATGTCAAGTCACTCCTCTCCGGTATTGTCATACAGCACTGTCGGGTGCTGCAAACGCTCATAGACGAGCATATGATACTCCAAATCAAAGAGAAAAGCAACTTGCTGTGCTGATTTGAATGCGTGAAGGCAGCTGTAACGTACGCAGACCGTGGCGGAGCTTCCTGTCTTTGTCCTGCGGTCGCTTCGTGCGGCATCCGTAAAGGTTTCCGCAAGTCTCTCCGCCGGGTATCGCTCGAAACTACGGAGTTCTCCTGAAGAGAACTCCTCCGTCTCGCTCTCGGTCGGGCAGAGGAATGCCCGACCTCGCCCCTGCTTCATGACTTTCGAAAACTCTACGGCTGCAGGCACTCGCTCCAACGCAGTCCGTCAGACAGGAAACTCTGCCCCGGTCTTCATATCACCGTCCGTATCTGCTCTGCACACTTCCAAAACTTATAGCAGGTGTGCGCGCAGCTCCTCCGGACTCTGTGCGGACAGATATGCCGGCGGGATGTCCAGCATGGTGCGGCAGCCCTTCTGGCCTTCCTGTGCCATCTTATATGCAGCCCGCGCGCAGGCGATAAGCACGCTGGTGGTAAACTCGGGATTGGAGTCGAGCTTGAGGCTATATTCGATGATGTGGCGGTGTTCTTTGTCTGCGCCGGTGCAGCCCGTGCGGAAGACGATGCCGCCGTGAGGCAGCGTGCTGTGATCGCGCCGCAGCTCTTCTTCGCTGATGAAGTGCACGGTCGTGTCATAGTCGGCAAAGTAGTTCGGCATTTCTTTGATCTGTTTTTCTACGGCTGCCGCGTCTGCGCCTTCTTCCAGGACAACGAAACACTCTCTGGTGTGTTTCTGTCTGGTTGTAAGTTCCGGATCTGCGCCGCTGCGCACTGCCTCCAGGGCGCTCTCTACGGGAATCGTATACTGGCGTGCGTCCTTTACGCCGGGCACGCGGCGGATCGCGTCAGAATGTCCCTGGGAGACGCCTTTTCCCCAGAAGGTATAGTCTTTTCCATCAGGAAGGATCGCGTTGGCGTACACGCGGGCCAGCGAGAACATGCCCGGGTCCCAGCCGCAGGAAATGACAGCCACATGACCGGAGGCGGCAGCAGCCGCATCCGTATTGGCAAAATGCTCCGGAATGCGGGCATGGGTGTCAAAGCTGTCCACCACATGGAACATCGCGGCGTATTTCGGCGTCTGCTCCGGCAGATCTGTCGCACTGCCTCCGCAGATAACACAGACGTCAATCTTGTCCTTCCAGTCTTCAATCTCAGAAACCGAAACAACCGGCACGCCTGCCGACCGGATCTGCAGAGAAGCGGGATCCCTTCTGGTAAAAACTGCAGCCAGCTCCATATCCGGAGCGGCATTGACCGCGATCTCGACGCCCTTGCCAAGATTTCCGTAACCGATAATACCTATTCTGATGCTCATGCTGTACCTCCGAACTATTTATTGCTTATGTCCACGACCCTCAGGATAATTCCCGTCCGCCACAGTGTGAATTCATTGTATCACATATATCCTGCGCGCACCAATACTCAGTTTTAGTAGGGTATGTGATTTATACGCCTCCAAGATGCTGCACGCACTCTGCCGCAGTCTGTATGCCTGCCTCTGCGCAATCGCGGAAACTGCCTCCGCCTGCGAGTGCATCGATGAATCCGGCGGCAAAGCTGTCTCCTGCTCCGGTTGTGTCCACCACAGGTACCTGTCGTGCCGGTAAGGCAAACACATCACTCCCATCTGAAGCAAAGCAGCCCTCCGCCCCTCTCTTGATCACCACATGCCGCACACCGCGTCTGTGGAAGGCGGCTGCCATGGAATGCAGATCGTTTTCTCCGGTATAATACGCTGCCTCCTCCTCGTTCGGGAAGATATAGTCTATCAGCGGAAGGACATTCTGCAGGTCTTCCAGGGTGAGTTTCCGAAAGGTGGGAAGCTTGGTGTCTGCACAGATCATGGCACCGGAATGGTGTGCAGCCCTGATCAGATCTGCCAGGATCTCCGGCTGGTCCAGCGGAGCACGGAACAGACTGGCAAAGGAGACAACAGCAGCCCCTTCCAGCAGATGCGGGTCCGGCCTGTAGCCAGGCAGCATGGCTGCAGTGCTGGAGACGGAACTGCGGCTGCCGTCCTTCTTCACAAACATGTTTGCCACCGGCGTCACCAGATCCGGAATGACGGAGATTCCGTCCGTCGCCACCCCTCTTCGGCTCGCCTCATTTACCACAAAATGACCGGCAATATCGTCACCGACCGCGCAGACCAGCCGGACGGAGCGCCCCTTTGATGCCAATGCAAAGGATTCATTCACGGCGTCGCCGCCCAGGTTCAGGGTGATACTGTCTGCGCGGGTCTTCCCCAGACCGAGCGGATCGGCCTCTGCGCCGCGGGTAATGCAGTCTACGACCGCCTGTCCGATACAGATAATCTGCGGGTGTTTTGTCATGGATACCTCCTGTATTATGTCACAAGGTATACCTGTGAAGCTAATCATTGATTTCATCTTTCTCCAGTATACGGTTCCAGTATCCTCTCGTCTACTATCTTCGAAAAAAACGACTCCGCTTTCGCGGAGCCGCTTTTCTGCAGGTTCTGATTTTCCTCCGCCTGCTTTTTCTTTTCATGAATCAGGATCAGCATTACGCCAAGGGCAAGTATGCCAAGCGAAATCGGGATCGCCGTATTGGTCTCGTCGCCGGTCTTTGCTCCTGTCGTAGATGTCGTACCGCCGCCGGATGCTTTTGCCGAGCCTCCGGAAGCAGCGCTGCTGCCCTTAGAGTATGTGTCTGTAAGTTCGATCGTCGTGGTCTGTCCAGCCTGAACCTTCTTAGTTTGCGCGATTCTGGACTGAGATTCCACCAATGTGAAACCTTCAATAGCCGTAGCTGTCTCCGTCACCGTGTATTCACCGACGGCAACATTGGCAAAGGCCTTCGTCCAGATCTTGGAATTCTCGTTGTACGTAAACCCATCTTTCAGCGTGATGGTGACCTGCGTCTGGCTGACGTTGCCGTCTTTATCCAGCCACTTGCCATCCGGTGTTTTGATCTCAAACTTCAGGGCTGCTTCCGCCTGCTCTCTGGTAACATCTCCACGCACGTGTTTCGAAATCGCCAGAATGCCGGTGTTCAGCGGCGTAACCTCCTTGGTGTACGCATCCTTCAGATCCGCAGTGACTGTACCGCCCTTTGTCACCTCAGCGCTAGCTGATGTGACAGAGATCTCCGCGTCAAACTGATATCCCGGTATCGTCGAATTGGTCTCTGTTACCGTATACTTGCCGACAGCTGCACTGAATGTCTTCGTCCAGGTAACGCCGCCGTCTGTGGTGACAAATCCATCCTGAAGCGTAAGCTCGACTTTCGTATCACTGATATTACCATCTTTGTCCAGCCATTTGCCGTCCGCAGTTTTTACCTCGAACTTCAGGGCGCCCTTCGCCTCTTCTTCCGTAACACCACCGCTAATGGTCTTTTTGATTATGAGAGTTCCGCTGACATACAGATCGTTCACTTCAGCTCTGGCCGTCTTATTAACAACGACTTCAACGGTCTTCGTTTCTTCCGTTGTCTTCAGATCATATCCTTCGACACGGTCGATTGTCTTATGAATTGTATATGTACCTGTCGGAACGGTGCCGAAGTCCTTCGTAAATGTATGTGTGGTATCATTGACGCTTTCTGTTACGAATGTATCATCAATGGACAGAATTGTCTTCTCCTTGCTGAGGCTTCCGTCTTTGGTCAGCCATTTTGTGACTTTCTCTCCGTTCTCCGTAACAGTAGTGGTGATTTCAAACTTCCAGGCACCCCTGG
>CAMODP010000128.1 GCA_946611445.1 uncultured Eubacterium sp. | reverse complement strand
GACGCCGATTCCGACAAAGACAGCTATGGTAATACGGATCACGGGCAGCAGGGCGACGAGGGACTACACAGGTCTGGATCAGGAACTGCAGGGATATACTGCCGCGTCAGATAACCCCGCGTTTGACAGCAGTAAACTCAGGCTGCGGGATGGAAGCGCGGCGTATGTGAAGGCAAAGAACGCCGGTACCTGGAATATGGCGCTTACGGCAGATGATTTTGTCTATCAGGACCCGAATGCTCAGGTTACTTTCCAGATACAGGACGGCATATTGACCATAACGCCTGTTCCGCTGGTGATTGAGACAGGATCCGCGACAAAGGTATATGACGGAACGCCTCTGACCAATAAAGAGGTAAAGGTAACGGGACTGGTAAACGGAGAGACCCTCACCGCGACTGCTGTCGGCAGCCAGACGCTGATCGGTACGTCCAGCAACACCTGCAGCATCAGCTGGGGCACTGCGGAGCGGGCAAACTATACGGTCAGACAGAAACCCGGTACACTGACGGTTACCGGCAAGGGCGGATATTCAACCGTATACGGAAACGGGAGTATAAAGAGGAAGGGAACAGGGAGCTCGCTGGAGTTTATCTTCAGAAGAACACAGAACGATGAGGAAACCTTCCGGCATTTCTCGGGTATCCTGATCGACGGAACTGAGGTCAGCAGGGACAACTACACGGCCAGAGCCGGAAGCGTAGTGATCAGCCTGAAGTCCTCGTATCTGGACACACTTCCTGCCGGGACGCATACCCTGACGGCTATGTTTGATGACGGAGACGGTGCGGCGGCTTCGTTTACCATTCAGGACACTGCGCCTGTCCAGCCTTCCGGAACGGTCACCCCGACACCGCTTACCGCGAAACCGGCGCCGACCGGGGACAGCAGCAGGATGCTGCTGTGGGGACTGCTTTTCGCAGCGGCACTCATGGGATCCGGTCTGATCCTGCATACCAGAAAGAAAGCATAAAAGCACAGAACAAGAGAGGCATCGGAAAACATGGCAGAAGCAATATCCCATAAACCATACACAGAGACTGTGGAACAGGTTCTCGGCCGTCTGGAGACAGCGGCCGGAGGCCTGACCTCCGCGGAAGCCGGGAAACGGCAGAACACATTCGGACGCAATGAACTTGCAAAACCCGAGAAGGTGACATTGTTTCGGCGTTTTCTGAATGAACTGAAAGACCCGATGCTCATTCTTCTTATCATCGCGGCGGGAATATCTGCCGTGACGAATATCCTGTCCGGGGAATCCCTGGAAGAGGTTTTTATTATCCTGGCTGTCGTGCTGCTCAATGCCGTTCTCGGTGTTGTTCAGGAGAGCAAGGCCGAGCAGGCCATTGAAGCGCTGCAGACGATGACTGCCGCCACCTGCAAGGTCCTCAGAGACGGAAAACTGCAGGTCATCCGGAGTGCGGAACTGGTTCCCGGAGATGTTGTGGTACTGGAGGCGGGGGACGCTGTGCCGGCTGACGGCCGTCTGCTGGAAGCCGCGCGTCTGAAAATAGAGGAATCTGCCCTGACCGGTGAAAGCGTACCTTCAGATAAAAAGACAGAGGCGCTGCAGGAGACAGAAAAAATCCCTCTGGGCGACCGGGCCAATATGTGCTATATGGGCTCAACCGTCGTCTATGGCCGCGGGAAAGCTGTGATCACAGATACCGGCATGTCTACGGAGATGGGAAAGATCGCGGCTGTGCTGAACCAGACTGAGGATGAGCAGACACCGCTGCAGATCACTCTGAACGAACTGGGAAAAAAGCTTTCCCTGCTGGTCATACTGATCTGCATTTTTATCTTCTGCTTCCAGCTGTTCAGGACGGGGGACCGCTCCATGACGCAGGTCCTCCAGATCTTTATGGTCGCCGTATCGCTGGCAGTTGCCGCGATTCCGGAAGGTCTGGCAACGGTAGTGACCGTGGTGCTTTCGATCGGTGTCACAAAGATGTCCCGCCAGAATGCCGTTATCCGCAAGCTGACCGCTGTCGAGACACTCGGGTGCACACAGGTCATCTGCTCTGACAAAACAGGCACGCTGACACAGAATCGCATGACAGTTACGGAAACGAAAGGAGACCCGCAGCTGGTGGCGAAGGGGATGGCGCTTTGCTCAGACGCCATCCTGAATGAAAAGGATCAGGCAGAGGGGGAACCGACAGAGGCAGCCCTTGTCGCGTTTGCCTTTTCACAGGGTTTGCGCAAGGAAGATCTGGAGCAGGAAACCCCCCGTGTGGATGAGTGCCCCTTCGACTCCATGCGGAAACTGATGAGTACAATACACGCGGACGGAGACGCTTTTGTACAGTATACAAAAGGGGCTCCGGATATGGTCCTCGCCCGCTGCGATTCCTGGTGGGACGGCAGCGGTCCGCAGCCGCTGACAGACGAAAAAAGGAAAGAGGTGCTGGCTGAAAACAAACAGATGGCAGACCGCGCCCTCCGTGTTCTGGCAGTTGCCATGCGCAGATGGGAGGAGAAACCGGCCTGCGGAACTGCGGAGGATGTGGAACAGCAGCTGTGCTTTCTCGGCCTGACGGGCATGATCGATCCGGTCCGCCCGGAGGTAAAGGCGGCAATCGATGAATGCCGCGCGGCCGGCATCCGTCCGGTCATGATCACAGGAGACCACCGCGATACGGCAGCAGCGATTGCCAGAGACCTCGGAATCCTGCAGGATCCCTCGCAGGCTGTGACCGGGGCTGATCTGGATGACATTTCAGATGAGGATATGAAAGAGGCTGTCGAGCGCTACTGCGTATATGCCCGCGTCCAGCCGGAGCACAAAGTGCGCATCGTAAAAGCATGGAGAGAGCGCGGCGCCATAACCGCAATGACTGGTGACGGTGTCAATGACGCACCTTCCATCAAGTCGGCAGACATCGGGATCGGCATGGGAATTACCGGGACGGATGTGACAAAAAATGTGGCTGACATGATTCTGGCGGATGACAACTTCGCGACAATCGTCAGGGCTGTCCAGGAAGGCCGCCGTATTTATGACAATATTCGGAAAGCCATACAGTTCTGTCTCAGCTCCAACATGAGCGAAGTATTCGGTGTGTTTGCGGCAACCGTTCTGGGATTCACACTGTTCAGCCCCGTGCACATTCTGTTTATCAACCTGATCACAGACTGTTTCCCGGCGCTGGCGCTTGGCCTGGAAGAAGGGGAACCCGGACTCATGAGACGGCCCCCGCGCAAATCCACCGACTCCATTTTTTCCGGCGGTATGGCAGGGGATATTATTTATCAGGCATTGCTGGTCACGGCCCTCACGATCTTATCATATTTCATCGGATATTATTTTGAGGCGGGAACATGGGCAGTCCCGAAAGGCATCTCGCCGCACGGGATGACGATGGCCTTTCTCACAATGAACATGTGTGAGATCTTCCACAGCTTCAATATGCGATCCCGCAGGACCAGCATATTTGCCCTGAAGAGGCAGAACCGTGTCCTCTGGGCTGCCATGGCCGGTTCACTGCTGCTGGTAACTGCCGTGATAAAAATACCGCCTGTTGCGGCCGTGTTCGGATTTACCCCGGTCGGACTGAGGGAATACGGAATTGCGATCGGCCTGGCCGTACTGGTGCTTCCTGTGGTGGAGATCGTCAAGGCAGTGCAGAGGAAAATGAGCAAAAGAAACCTTCTATTTTGACGCAAGAATTCAACCGGGAGATTTCCTGAATGAGAAGACAACATCTGATCCCGCTAATTTGTTTCCTGACCGTATCCTGTCTCTCATCCTGCAGCGGCAGGGGGAAGGAGACAGAAGTACAGTCCGTATCGGCAGAAATAACCACCGGATCTGCTGCCATACAGTCTGTCGCCGGGGATTCGGAGAATGCTGCCGCAACAGAGCAGGATGCGGCTGTACCGGATACGTCCGCACAGGGAACGTCCGCACAGGGAACGTCCGCACAGGGTACGTCCGCACAGGATGCAGCCGTACAGGAGCCGGTCACGCCGCAGCCGCTCATTGCCGAACCGGTAGCTGAACAGGACCGGATGCGTACCTGGGATATCCGGCTCGGCTTTGCCGGCGATATCAATTTTGCGGACGACTATATACCCGTCCAGTATCTGGATTCTCTTGGGTCGGACGATATCTCGGACGGCATTGACGAGAGATTCATCGATCTGATGCGGGAAATGGACCTGATGTGGATTAACAATGAGTTCGCCTACAGCAGCCGGGGAGAACCGCTGGATGGCAAGGCCTTTACGTTCCGCTCCTCTCCGGAACATGTTTCATGGCTCCATGATCTGGGAGTTGATATTGTCGGTTTGGCGAATAACCATGTGTTTGATTATGGGGAAGAAGGGTTTCTGGATACGCTTGCGACCCTCGAGAAAGCCGGCATTCCTTACGTCGGGGCCGGCCGCAGCCTGGAGGAAGCGATGAGGCCGGTATACCTGGAGGCGGACGGCTTCACAATTGCCTACGTGGCTGCCTCCTGCGCGGAATACACGGTTTACACGCAGGAAGCGACGGCAGACCAGCCGGGTATTCTTGCCTGCTATGATGATACGCTGTTTCTGGAGGCAATCCGGGAGGCTGCGGCCAACGCGGATTATGTGATAGCGCTGCCCCACTGGGGGACGGAGCATTCTACCTGGCTGGTGGATAAACAGATCGACAGCGCGCAGGCATATCTGGATGCCGGCGCTGATGCCGTGATCGGCGCGCATACGCACATTCTTCAGGGGCTGCAGTTTTCCGGGGGGCATCCTATTCTGTACAGCCTGGGTAATTTCTGGTTTGATAATTATGATATAGACACCATGGTGGCCGAACTCCGCTTTTCGGGACAGTGCCGTCCGGATGAGACACCCTCGCTGCGGGACGGATCTGCAGAGGTGATCCTGCATCCGGGTACACAGTCCGGCGTGTATACGGCCTGGGCGGAAACGCCGGAGTGGCGGGAAAGTATCTTCAGTCTGCTGGAATCCATATCCTTAGATGTGACAATTGATGAAGAAGGAACAGCCCGTCCCGCGACATACGAATAAAGCGTCAGAAAATTGCGAAAATAATAAAGTAATATAAATATTGAGAAAAAACACTTGACAATCAGAAGAATGTTCAGTATCATGTGAACATGAAATGAAGCAGTACTTTAGAGACGAGATCATTTCACCTGGCACAGTTCGGCAGGACAAAACAACCGGATCAGACTCAAAGAAAAGGGAACGGCAGGAGTGCCGATCAATCCGGAACAGGTGGGAATCTACCGAATGTGCGGATTACTGAGAGGAGGTTATATAGTGAGACTTCTGGAATTTCATAAGTAGACCCTGCGGGCGATAACAGATATCGACGCAGGGTCTTTTTTTTGCGCGAAGCATTGAGCCATGCGTGTACAAGATGTCTGAAGACATCGGGAGCTTGCTCACGAATGGCTGAAAGACATC
>CAMODP010000127.1 GCA_946611445.1 uncultured Eubacterium sp. | reverse complement strand
CGAGGGCATCGCCAAGACATCCGAGGTGCAGGAGACCATCAAGACGGCCCGCGCCGCGGGGGCGGACCTGGTGATCGTCGCGTTCCACTGGGGCAGCGAGCTGGCGGATTCGCCGGATGAGACGCAGATATCCCTGGCGCACACCGCCATCGATACCGGGGCAGACCTGGTTGTGGGACATCATCCGCACGTGCTGCAGGGCATCGAGGTGTACAAGGACAAGTACATTGCCTACAGCCTCGGCAATTTCTGCTTCGGCGGAAACAGCAGCCCGACGGATAAGGACACGATGATTTTCCAGCAGACCTTCCGCGTGGGCATTGGCGGGCTGGTGACCAGCGACGGGATCAACATTATCCCGTGCAGCATCAGCTCCACGGACGAGACCAATGACTACCGGCCGACCCCGGCCACGGGCTCCGAGGAGAGCCGGATCAGGGATCGCGTGCGGTCGCTGTCCTCCGCCCTGGGAACCATGCTGTAAGAGCAGCCGTAAAAACAACCGTAAAACAGAACAGAAGCGGCTTCACCTTTTGAAGCCTGAGAGCTGCCGGTTTCCGGCAGCTCTATTCATTTACACGACAAGGCCGGACGTACATCGGGCGGCTTTGGTCTGTCCATCCGATCGGAACCTGCCCCTCCGGCGCCTCCTGCAGATGTTCGCATATGCAATATGTGACAATGCAACGATTTGTTTCATTTTGTATAAGCACGTTGCGAAGTATATATAGCTCTGGTATAATGGCTCTGCATTTCGAAATATACATCACATCCGGGAGGCGTTCTATGGCACTTTCTCACACTACCAGGGGAGGAACGCAGCACTTCGAAATGATCGTCCTGCGCTCTGACCATCCTGTCTTTTCTGACGAAGTTATCAAGTATCTGCTGTTACAGAATCTGGGGGAGCGGGCCGCAAAAATCCGCTGCCAGGTATGCGGGTTCAGCCTGCTGGACTACCGGCTCCGCATGCTGGTGCTGCTGCGCGCATCGAGGCGGTCCATGCAGCTTCGCGGGCTGAAGCAGTTCGCGGAGGAGTTTACGGAAACCATGAAAGAGCGAAAACTGATGGAGGAGGAAGATACGCTGATCATGGAATCAGAGCGCGTTGCGGGAGGAAGAGAAGCACTGAACGCGTGTATCGACCTTCATTTTGAGGCTGTGAAGGAAGGCCTTGCGGAGCGGCCCGAGTGGTACTGGTGGCATTCTTTCCAGTCATACCGGGACCCTGCCGTGTGGCCGTTTGTGTCCAGGGAGACGGTGTACGAACTGTTTCCGACTTCCGAGGGCGATCCGCAGAAACTGCTCATGCGGGCCCATCTGGAGAGAAAGAAGAAAATCCTTAATCTTTGTGAAGATTCAGCGAAGCCTGTGACAGCCTCCTGAAAGCATGATAGAATGATTGCTGTCCGGGAAAGTATATTGCCGGGACGATCACGATGCTGAATGGAAACCGGCCGTTCGCCGGAGATGTTATGAACAGGAGAGATGAATCATGAAGAGAAAGAGTATACTGATAGCCATGTTAATTCTTGGCGCCGTGTGCCTTGGCGCCTGCGGAAAGAAGACCTCGGAAGCCGGAAGTGCGGGCAGCGGCGCTGCCACGCAGGATCAGGGAAGTCAGGACCAGGCCGGCCAGGATCAGGGAACCCAGGATCAGGGAACTCAGGACCAGGGCAGCCAGGATCAGGGAAGTCAGGACCAGGGCAGCCAGGACCAGGAAGGCGCGGAGGTGGATCCGTCGGCCACTTATGACGCCCAGAATCAGGCAGATGATGAGACCTTTGACGAAAATGCCGTGACCGACCTTGGCTGGGGCGGCACCTTCAACAGCGCGTCCGGTGAATCCATCACCATAACGGACAATGGCGACTCGGTATCCTTCGCCTTCGCGAATGCCGGCATCTCCGGATCCGCGTCGGTGAGCGGGCAGCAGGCGGTGTATGAGGGCGAGGACAGCCATCAGATTATCTTCTCCCTGTCCGGGGACACCGTGACTGTCACGGTGACGAGCAGCCAGAACCCGGACGGCGAGGAGTCGCCGATGGCCGGAAGTTACGACCGGCAGTAAAAACAGTCCGCAGGCCGAATGCCAGGGTGCCTGCCGCAATATGAAGAAAAAGATAAGCTCCCGCTGCCAATTTCTGGCGGTCGGGAGCTTGTTTTATGTGCGATAAAGCCGAAGGAGCGGCTTTGACCTGCCCATCCGGTTATGGACGGGAATTTCCGGGAAACAACCGGTACAGAAACAGCGGAAACGCAAGGACGCTGACCGCCAGGTTTTTGTACGTGAAATAGTTGTGGATGACCGAATGATTGCGAAGGACGGCAAACCACACGATGGGAAAGAAGCCCAGGGCTGCCGCGCAGAGCGCGCCGGCGGCGTCAATGCGCAGTGTATGCTTTCTGATCCGCAGAAACAGGATCACGGTCCAGGTCACAAGGGTCAGGAGCAGGAATACCGTCAGGACGGAACCTTTTATATGCCACATGTTTATATTGATCGCGTTTTTTATGCTGAGATCAAGATTGGCATACTCGCCGCCGGTCCGGAAAGCGACCGCGTTCATCGCGTCGGCCAACACATTCCGGCGAAGGATGAGAGAACCGGTCAGCCATTTCAGCGCCCACATAGAACCATATCCGAAAACCCACAGAACCGAAAAGCCGGCTATACTGCAAAGCTCCCTCAAAAACAGGGAGCCGGTCAGGCCGCTGCCCGGCTCATCCGATCTGCCGCGAACCATAAGATAAACGCCGAGCGGAAGTCCCAGCGAAACCAACGGATAGGTCAGCAGGTCAAAAAAGGCTTCCAGAACCCCGATGCACAGAAATATGTAAGGCAGCCACCGCGTCCTGCCGCCAAGCCAGGCGATCGAGGCCGCGCCAAGCAGCGCAATCACGTAGGTGCAGGTGTACTGCAGGCTGAGCGCCGCGGCAAAGGGATTGATCACAAGTACTGCGCCAAGCAGAGGCAGCAGGCCTGCTGCGCCGCAGCGCCTGTAGAGCAGCAGCGCCGTCACCGCCAGGAGCGAGAGCTGGAAGATGGCCAGCAGTCCGCGGATTTCCATATAGTTGAAAAACAGCAGTGCCGGCTTTAAAAACAGAAGATAACCATGCCAGTAACGCGCATAGTTCATGATCGTAAGCTTTTTATTTTGTGCTGGCTCAAGGTTCATTTTGAGCAGATCGACTTCCCTGTCCGTGCCCTTCACATAGTAGGAAGGAATGTTCATGGCGTCGGAGAGCGGCGTGCCTTTTCCGCGGTAGAGCGCCTTGTACAGCATCAGGCAGTCGGTCAGGTTGTCCAGCTGGGTACGGGTTTCAAAAATACCGGGGACGGTCGGATAATCCCCCTCCCGCTCCAGTGTTTCCACAGATTCCGAAACATGCAGGTGTATTTTCCCTGCAGGAAGCATATAGACGGCAGTCAGAAGCACTGCCCCCAGAACTGCTGCAAAAACCGGCAGTAAGATAAAATTCAAAAGTCGAAGAGCCGTTTTTTTCATGATGTATTTTTCCCGGAATGTAATAGAATTGCCCTGCGCGGACGTTCGGAAGGGGCCTGCGAAGGGCTGTTATGCCGCTGAGAGTGTACCATAGCGGCCGTATATTTGCAACGGCGGAGGCCGGCCGGCGGCGTGGCCGGCAGAGGGTCTGCCGCAGGAGTAAAAAGAAGGAGCTGCCCGCGAAAGGCAGGCAGCAACATGAATTTTACAGAGGGTATTTTGCAGATGCTATTCTATGTGCGTAAACAAAACAGCACGTTCCGACGGGGACAGGTCAGCGGTTCATTACCGGCAGAGGCTGTCCCACTGGCAGTCAGAACAGATGTCGGATCTCCTGCCGGCCTGCAGGATGTTTTCCGCAACGCGCCGGGAGAATTCCTGCCAGGTGATCAGGGTATCCTCTTCAAGATGACACCGGGCGAGCACGGCCCGGTCGTAACGCTCCGTTTTCAGGGCGGTTTCACAGACCCCGTCATGCAGGTTGGGGCAGGCGGTGCAGATATCGTCGGCACGCGCGGTTACGCGCAGCAGCCGGTCAGGGCTGCGGTCCAGTGAGGCTTTTATCTTTGCCATGTGTTCCGTAAACGTTCCGCTGTATCCTTCGCCGCGGAAAAAGGCGAGGCACATCCCGTGATGTGCCCGCAGCACCAAAACGCTGCCCTCTGAAAGAGTGGGATCCTGGGAATGCGTATTCATAGAAAGCTCCCCTGTATCAGGCATATTTCCGAAGCCGGCTGCTTAAAATCCAGGCCAGCGCAATCTTGATAAGATCCGGGATGATAAACGGGAATACGCACCAGCCAAGCACCGCCATCAGACCGACGGCGCCGTTATTTCGTGAATAGACAACCATAAACCAGACGGTCCCGAGCGCATAGCAGACAAGGAGTCCGACAAGCATCGACAGCACGCTGACCGCCGGATGCTTCGGCAGCAGGGCTTCCATGGCCCACATGACAACGGCACCCAGGAGAAAGCCGACAATGTAACCGCCGGTAGAGCCCGTGATAATGCCCATGCCGCCGGTAAAACCGGCAAAAACGGGAAGGCCTGCGGCACCGAGCAGCAGATACACCAGGACAGCCAGCGTGCCTCTTTTGCCGCCAAGTATTTCAACGGCCATAAACACGCCGAAGGTTTGAAGGGTAAAGGGGACGGCCGTCGGGATGCTGATCCAGGAACAGATGGCGATCAGAGCCGCGAAAATGCCGATTAAAACAATATCTCTTGTCTGCATGGAACTGTCTGCTTTAGCAGCCGTGTTCATAATGAAGATCCTCCCTTGCTATGTTTGTCAGACTGCCGGCCTGCGTGAGGCGGCAGACATAACGTAACATAGGGGACAGGCAAATGTCAACTTAAAAAATGTGAATGGTTAACAATTACCACATGAAGGAGGAGCACGAGTATGAAGTACATTGTCAGGGCAATCATCGGTGTTTTCATGATGTATGTGGCGTTCCCGGGCGGCACCGGCATCCGCTTTTCGGTGATGGAAGTTCTCCTTTGCGGCGCTATACTGGGAAATCTCATGGTTCCCATGATGACAATCGTCGTAAAGATGGTGATTGGGGACCAGATCCGGGAGAGCCACCGGCATAACGCCAGGTGCCATTTCGGGATCCGCCCGCCGCACGCGGGCTTCTCCAACAGGTGTAATATGTGCCCCTACAAGAACAGGGGAACCCACGGGCTCGCCTGCAGCTACTGGGACGGCTATTTCCATTGACCCGCAGCGGCGCCGCACAGCGTAAACTGTGCGGTGCCCGCATAAAGGTGTCAAAATGTGTCAAAAGCTTTGAAAAAAGTGTTGACTTTTATGAGAGCCGGGATGTATAATAGCAAAGCGAGTTGCGAAGCTCGCGATATGGGGTCTTAGCTCAGCTGGGAGAGCATCTGCCTTACAAGCAGAGGGTCACA
>CAMODP010000126.1 GCA_946611445.1 uncultured Eubacterium sp. | reverse complement strand
TGCAGATTTTATATAAGGCGAAAAAGGGAGACACAGGTCTGACCCCTGTCTCCTCGTCTCCGCCACAGGAGGTTTAACATGAGCAGCATACATGAATCCGTCTATCTGGCGGAAGGAAGCAGAGTTATTGACAATGTGACGATCGGAGAGGACAGTGCCGTATGGTATAACGCGGTGATCCGCGGCGATGAGACGCCGATCCGGATCGGGAAGAGGACGAATATCCAGGACAACGCCGTTCTGCACGGTGACGAGGGACATCCGGTCACGATCGGCGACGGTGTGACGATCGGTCACGGCGCCATTGTGCACGGCTGCACGGTGGGGAACAATGTGCTGATCGGCATGGGCGCCATTATCCTGAACGATGCCGTGATCGGCGATGACTGCATTATCGGCGCGGGCGCTCTGGTGACGCAGCGGATGCAGATTCCGGCCGGCAGCATTGTCTACGGCAATCCCGCGAAGGTCGCGAAGGCTGCTTCGGAAGAGGCGGTCGAGGGAATCCGCGAGAACGCTGAGATATATGTACAGCTTGCCAGAAAGGCGAAGGAGACAGGGGTCAGATCTGTGTCTCCAGATCTTAAATGCCGTTAAGAAGAAGAGGAGACAGGGGTCTGACCCCTGTCTCCGTGAGTCTTGTTTCCGCTTTCCGGTCGATATTGGAGGAGAAAATCAGATGACAGCAATCAGAGGCTGCCAGGAGGGCAAATTTACACCGAAGCTGATGGAGATCCGCTGCCCGAAGTGCGGAGAGGATATGGAAATTTTCGTGGGCATGCGTTCCAATGTATCCGGGAGGCTGATGGAGGACGCAAAGTGCGATGCCTGCGGATACATTATTCCGGAGGGCACGGCGGAGGATGAACTGCGGTGAAGGCACCGCAGTTTTTTGTAACTGTTCAGAACCATGCGGAATTTGAAAAAACAGACCGTCAAGCTTGCTTGTAAGGGGCTGTTTTATTCAAATTCCATATGGCGAGAGCCATATCAGCCGCAGACAGAAGCGCGAAAGGCGCGTCTGCGGCTTGGTTCTGAATAGTTACGTTTTTTTTATTTATAAATTATTGTGAATATATTGTCATTTCTGATTGAACAATCCCATATCTGGTGTTAATATAGCTTTTGTAGTTTTTTTCATCTATATATGGATTGATTCAGTCATGAAATTTTATTCATTGTTGAATGCCTCTGACAGGCCTGACCTGTCTGGGGAATACGCGCAGGCCCGCAGGATCGGCAGCCTCGCCGTCGGGTCTGAACATCTGTTTTTCCGATATCGGCTGAAAACGTTTTTTGTGCCGTATGCGGATATCAGGAGGTGCTACCGCCGGGTGCTGCTGGTTCCCGCCACGATGTGCTGCGGAAAGGGCGAGCTGCAGGCCGAGAACCTGGTGCTTCACAATGAAACGGGGGAGTTTGCGCAGATTCCGCTGCCGGATACCCGGGCGGCCAGGGAAATAATGCGGCTGCTGAAGGAAAGAATTCCCGGTGCCGTTTTCTCCTCGCCCGAGAAAGAAGCACAGGCAGAACAGAAATGACCGGAAGGGGGATACGGCATGTACCTGCCCGACGCACTGAACAGGGTGCTTCGTTCCTTTGAAAGATATTACAATATCGAAAAAGAGCATCCCGCAGCGCCGTTTGCTGCCGAGGCGGCTTTTTTTTCACATGACGAGCAGTATTTCCTGATACGGGCGGCACGGCTCTCCCAGAGCGATTCGGGAGAGTATGTCTTTTTCGCAATGGAAGAAAACCTGGATGAGGATACCTTCGAGCGCCTGGACCGGGCTGCATGGGAGACCGGCATGGAGCGGACCGATCCCGGGCCAGGGCACATGAGGACAGACGTCGCCCTGGTGATCCTCACGAACGGAATCAGTCCGGAGGTCATCCGGAAAATACGCTCGCGCAGCCATTCCAGAAGCTATCGGTTCGGGCTGAGGGGGTGGAGCAATTATCGTTTGGTTGTCATTGAAGCAGAGAAGGGAAGAGCGTTCCACAACCGCCTGGGCGCCGACCTGGCAAAGCTTCTGGGCAATATAAGCAGCAAAGAGCAGCCGGGCTCTGCCTGACTGCGGAAACAAGCAGTTTTCAAAAGGAGAGAGAGAAACATGACAGCATTACTGATTATTCTCGCGGCGATTGTCCTGCTGGTCATCGGCTATGTGACCTACGGCAGCTATCTCGCGAAGGAGTGGGGCGTCGATCCTTCCAGGAAGACACCTGCGGTCACCATGGAGGACGGTGTAGACTATGTGGCGGCCCCGCCGGCGGTTCTGATGGGCCATCATTTTTCATCCATCGCCGGAGCCGGCCCGATCAACGGTCCGATTCAGGCTTCCGTGTTCGGATGGGTGCCGGTTTTCCTGTGGTGTGTTATCGGCGGTATTTTCTTCGGCGGTCTTCAGGACTTCGGTTCTCTGTTCGCGTCGATCCGGCATGACGGAAAATCTGTCGGCGAGATCATCGCGGATTCTATGGGCAAGCGCGCAAAACGCCTGTTTATCATCTTTGCGCTGCTGGTTCTGATCCTGGTTATCGCGTCCTTCGTCAATGTCGTGGCGGGAACCTTCTTTACGGCGGCTGATGCCGGACAGGCAGGCCTCGTATTTAGCCCGAACAATAACCAGACGACAGCCATGATCTCTGTTCTGTTTATCCTTCTGGCGGTTATCTACGGCATTCTGACCAACCGTGTCGGCATGAAGACCGGACCGGCCACCGTGATCGGCATTATCGGCATTATCGCCGCTCTGGTGATCGGTCTGAATGTAGGTCTGGCTATGGGCAGAACAGCCTGGATCGTTGTCATCGGCCTGTATATTACGATTGCGTCGCTGATTCCGGTGTGGATTATGCTGCAGCCGCGTGATTATCTTTCCAGCTTCCTGCTGTATGCGATGATGATCATCGCCATCTGCGGAATCGTCTACGCAGCATTTTCCGGAAGCGCACAGTTCCAGCTGCCGGCATTCACCGGCTGGAAACTGGCGAACGGCAGCACCCTGTTCCCGGCCCTGTTCATCACAGTCGCCTGCGGTGCCTGCTCCGGTTTCCATTCTCTGATCTCGACCGGTACTTCTTCCAAGCAGCTCGCGACGGAAGCGCACGCTAAGGCAATCGGTTACGGCTCCATGCTGATCGAGTCCGCCCTGGGTGTTATCTCCCTGATCGCCGTCGGTATGATCTCTGTCGGCTACAACGCAGATCTGGGTTCGCCAGCCACCGCGTTTGCGACAGGTATCGCTGCTATGTTCCACGGCAATCCTGTCATTGCGGCTCTGCTGACACTGGCTGTGTCTGTCTTTGCCCTGACATCTCTTGACACCGGTACGCGTCTGAGCCGCTTCATGTTCGGCGAGCTGTTCCTGAAGGATGGCGAGGCCTCCTATCAGGATGCCACCGGCATCCGCAAGGTTCTGGCCCATCCGCTGGTCGGCACGGCGTTCATGGTCATCGTGGGATGCATCCTGGGTGGTCTGAGCCTGAGCCAGATCTGGGGTCTGTTTGGCGCGGCCAACCAGCTGCTCGCCGGCATTGCTCTTCTGGCAGTATGCACCTGGCTGGGAGAAGTCGGCAAAAACAACAAGATGTTCTACTTCCCGATGGCATTCATGATCTGCGCTACGCTGACCAGCCTTGTCCTGACGATCAAGACAAAGATCGGTCTGATCGGCGGCGGAGAGGCTGCATGGGGCGACTGGTTCCAGCTCGTCTTCGCGGCTGCGATGGTCATCCTGGCGGTTATCCTCGTAATCGAGGGCATCGGCGTACTCGGAAAGCAGATGTCAAAGAAGCGCTGAATACAGCTTATTATATGGCGGTTTATATGCAGGACCCTTCATCTTACGGATGGAGGGTCCTGTTTTATGGAAATCTGTGACAGTTCTGTGACAGTTCTCCTGTTATACTGGCACCATAAGAAAAAAACAGCCTCCGTACATCGGAGATGCGGCGCCTGCAGGGGATGCGGGCAGAAAGGAAAAAATCATGGAAGAGAACAAGAATGTTGAGCTGAAAGCCCTTACTGAGAGCGAACTGAACGAGATCACCGGCGGCGCGCCCGGCAAACAGGGCCTGTATGAGGGACCGTGGAAAACCGTATGCAACCTGCAGACAGGCTGGCTGGCCATCCGGACTGCTCCCGCATATGACTATACCAATGAGATCGGCCAGCTGTACAATGGCGATGCCGTACAGATCATCGGCAACAGCTCCGGCAACGGCTACATCTGGGTATGGTCACCGAAGCTGAACGTAAGCGGCTGGGTAAACCAGAACTTCATCGGATAAGTCAAAAAGAAACGGCGCATGAAAAGAAGAGAGGCCTGCGAACGAAAGTTCGCAGGCCTCTTTTTTTACACGGGAAACGTCAGTCGTTTTTAACTAATCCGACGACGATACCTACAATATTAATTATTGACCCCAGCAACTGCCAGGCGATCAAAGCAACAAGTGCAACAGAAGCAACGAGTGTCACAGTTTCCATAAAAATGTCTCCTCTTCCTTTTTGACAAGTCTGCCGGCAACGGTGTTTATCTAATTATTGCATTATATTTTTTTTCTGTCAATCAACAGCAGGGGCATAAATGTTAAGAAACTGTTACATCTCACCAGAAAGTAAGTGAGTGCACAATATTTTAGTGAAGAAACGTCGATATCTTTGTGCAGATTGTGATATTACATGGATTGAATAAGCTGATATGATAGCATACAGTGACAACACGCGTAATTTATGCGATGCGGAGGAACAGTAAAAAATACTAACAGGTAAAGGAGAATTATTATGTTAACAGCAAGAGAAAACCTCGAAGCCGTCATCAATCACGGAACACCGGATCGTTTTTCCAACCAGTATGAAGGCATCAAGCTGCTTTTCAGCCCCTCATTTATGTTCAGCCCCATGGTCACAAAGGGCGGCCCGGATGTCGTCAACGGCTGGGGCGTAACAAACAGCTTCCCGGACAACGTTCCCGGCCCGTTCCCGGTACATACCCCGGACAAGATCGTTATCCAGGATATCGAGAACTGGAGAGACTATGTGCATGCGCCGTCACTGGAGTTCACCGATGAGCAGTGGGGCATTGCCCAGAGCATGTTTGACGCAGTAGACGGAACCAAAGCTCTGAAGGCTGCCTTTGTGGCTCCCGGCCTCTTTGAACAGTGCCACCATCTGGGTGAGATGACCCGGACGCTGGAGCATCTGGTGGAGTATCCGGATGAGATGGAAGACCTGATCAAATATCTGACTGAGTATGAGCTGAAGATGGCAGAGGATATCTGCTCAAAACTCCATCCGGACGCCATTTTCCATCACGACGACTGGGGCGGCCAGAACACCACATTCATGAGCGTGGGCATGTTCGAAGATTTCTATGTAGAGCCCTATAAAGAGATCTACGGCTACTATCATGACCACGGCGTGA
>CAMODP010000125.1 GCA_946611445.1 uncultured Eubacterium sp. | reverse complement strand
TAAAACTCTTTTTCATGCGCATATCCGGAGACAGGGGTCAGACCCCTGTCTCCTTCCCTCCGCGCTCTTCTCTCACGCCGGCAGGATCGGTACGGCTGTGCGCGCGTGCTCCAGATACAGCTGCCGGATCTCCGCATACTCTCCCAGGCCGCGCACGATGCAGGTCACTTCTGCGCCTTCTCGGGCAAACTGGTTTTTCCAGGAATCTTCGTCGTCTCCGGACATATCATTGGTGGCGTGGTCGCCGGCCACCACCAGAAGCGGCGTCAGGAAGATCTTCTCCGGACGGCGCGCGCGGATTTTTTCCAGCACAGGCTCTATGCCGGGGGTGAATTCAACGGTTCCCACACAGACATCGGCATGGCCGTCCTGCTCAAACTGCCGCTGCAGCAGCTCGTATACGGGAAACGCGTTCCGCTCGCTGCCGTGTCCCATAAATACCATCATGCCTGAAGCGATTTCTTTTTCAAAAACTTTCTCCAGCGCGCCGGTCAGCAGTCGCAGGTCGTCTTCATTCGCGATCAGTGCCCGGCCCATTGTAATCATTTTAAAAGAATCCAAAAACGACCGGATCACACGGATCGTATCCTCGAATTCCACGCCGGCCAGCATGTGGGTCGGCTGAATCAGCACATCGGTCACGCCGTCAGACACCATCCGCTCCAGTGCCTCCCGGACATCATCGATCTGCAGCCCGTCACGCTCCAGCAGTTTTTTCTTAATCATCCGGCTCGTCCATGCGCGGTAAAACGTCCTGTCGGGAAAAGCCGCTTTCAGATCCTGCTCAATCGCTTCGATCGTCAGCTTTCGGGTTTCCGCATAGGAAGTGCCGAAGCTCACCACCAGCAAAGCTTTTTTCTCACTCATGATGTTTTCTCCCTTCTGTTCCTGTTGCTCTTCTGTACTTACAGGTTCTTCTTTTTATAGATAAAGAAGACCGACAGCAGTCCGAACACCGCCAGATACACGGCCAAAACGGCAAAGCCGAAGATGCCGCCGCATCCCTCCCCATTCGCAATGCCGCGGATCATGGCGCAGGACTGCGAGAGCGGGAGCAGCGACACCGCCTGGCGGAAACCGGCCGGCAGCTGTTCCGTAGAAAAAAACGTGTTGCACAAAAATGACATCGGCGTGATGATATACGACGTAAACCGAGGCGCATCCGTGTAGCTCTTCGCAAGAAACGACAGAAACAGCCCGATGGTCGAGAACACCATGCCGTTAAGGAACATGATAAAAATCGACAGCGCGTTAAAAACAAGTCCTGTCCGGATCGGCCAGGTCAGCACCAGTATGACAGCGCCCGCATACATGCCGCGCAGACTGCCTCCGATAACCTGTCCCAGAATAAACTGCCACAGCGGCGTCGGCGAGACCATCACCTGATCCAGTGCCTTCTCATAGAGCCGCTGCAGACTCATATTCTGCGCGATCGCCCCAAAACTCCCGTGCATCGTCGCCATAGCCACAACGCCCGGAATCAGGAAATTCAGATACGGCTCGCCGTGCGACGTCGTCTGAATACCCATGCCGAAAATAATCAGGTACATCAGCGGCGACATCATCGCCGCCACCGTTATCTTGTAGAAATCCCTCCGGAACTCTACCCATTTCTCCCATAGAACTGTCACTACGCCCATAAGGGAAATCCTTTCATGGAGGCATTGGAGACAGGGGTCAGACCTCTGTCTCCGCCTTCTGCCTGTTTCTTTAGATT
The DNA here is from genome assembly GCA_946611445.1 of uncultured Eubacterium sp. Lineage (GTDB taxonomy): Bacteria > Bacillota > Clostridia > Lachnospirales > Lachnospiraceae > Bilifractor. The sequence goes on along the minus strand of CAMODP010000125.1, from coordinate 3,718 downwards.
TCTTCTGCCAGAATCGGGTTGAGGAGACAGGGGTCAGACCCCTGTCTCCACTTTCTGCCTGTTTCTTTAAATTCCTCTGCCTGTTTCTTCAGATTCTTCTGCCTGCATCAGGGACCGGAGCCGGGGATCTTAGGAGACAGGGGTCTGACCCCTGTCTCCTTGTCTCCTCACCCCTATCTTCCAGTCATGCCATTCTCTATCCCAGCTTACGTCCGGCGCAGTCAACAAATACGTCTTCCAACGTCGTAGCGCGCATAGCTGCGTTTGCGCCGGCAGCTTCCAGATAGCGGATGGCCTCTTCCCTGTCGTGGAAGTAATGGCTGACGAGGGCTTCATCTGAGGTCTCATCCACTGCCCAGGATCCCAGTTCACGGATCAGCTGCTCCGGGGTGTCCAGCTTCTGCAGCTTCCCGCGGTTGATCAGTGCCACGCGCTCACAGAGAGCCTGTGCTTCTTCCATATAATGCGTGGTCAGAATGATTGTCATGCGGCGTTCGTTCAGCTTACGAAGCAGGTTCCACATCTGTCTGCGGGACAGTGCGTCCATCCCGGCCGTCGGTTCATCCAGCAGCAGGATCTCGGGCTCGATCAGGAGTGCCCTGCAGATCATCAGCTTGCGCTTCATACCGCCGGAGAGATGGCGAACCGTCCTTTTCCGGAACTCCTTCAGATCCGCAAATGCAAAAAGTTCCTCCGTCCGCTCACGCATCACCTTCCGCGGAAGATAATAAAGACGGCCCTGGTACTCCATGACCTCGTCCATCGTCATGTCCTGCCGCATGGAATACTCCTGCGTGATGACACTCAGCTTCCGCTTCTGCTCAGATGCCGTGCGGGTCAGACGTTTTCCGTCAATCAGGATCTCTCCTCCCGTCGGCAAAAGGACAGTGGAGAGCATGCTGATAGTCGTCGTCTTTCCGGCGCCGTTCGGTCCAAGCAGTCCGAAAAACTCGCCCGTCTTAATAGTCAGGTTCAGGTGATCTACCGCCGTAAAGTCACCGAATTTTTTTGTGAGATCCCGTAGTTCTATCATTGCCGCCTCGGAGACAGGGGTCAGACCCCTGTCTCCTTCCTTTTCATAGCTTTCTTCTGTTCATGCTGTTGCCGGAGGCAAAGATCTGATTCCTGTCTCCTTTTTCAGCTCTCTTCCGCCTGCGCTGTTGCCGGAGACAGGGGTCTGACCCCTGTCTCCTTTCAGCTTTCTTCCGCCTGCGCCGTGGCTGGAGACAGGGGTCTGACCCCTGTCTCCTCTGTCTCCTTTCAGCTCTCTTCTGTCTCCCGGGCGGCCTCGCCCACTCTCTTGATCAGGGAATCGAGTGTGGCCTTTTCTGCCGTCCAGGTGCGCATGCCGTATCCGGCTGCTGCTTCCTGTGTCTGGCGTCCGATGCAGACAGCTTTTACTTTTGAAAAATCAAGTCCTTCGACGCTGCCGGCAAAGCCGCGGACAGTTGACGCGCTGGTGAACACGGCGAAGTCTACATCGCCTTCTTCAAAGGACTTTTTCACATCGATCACCTGCGACGCGGTGTATTCGGTGTCATAGGTCGCTATGTCCGTGATCCGGATTCCCGGCACGGCTGAGAGTCCTTCGATCAGTTCATGGTTGCCGATTGCCGCCCGCGGTATCAGCACGCGGACGCCCTCCGGCAGGATCTGTGCAAGTTCTTTGCCCAGTGTCACGCCGTCATAGACAGTGGGTACAAAGTCTGCCTTCAGGCCGACTTTTGCCAGGGCTTTGGATGTGCCCTGTCCGATACTGGCGATTTTCACGCCTGCCAGCATGCGGACGTCGCCGTGCGCAAACAGCTTTTCAAAGAAAATGCGCACACCGCTGGGGCTGGTGAAAACCAGCCAGTCATACTCGCCCGCCCCCAACTTTTCGATGCAGCTCTGCAGCTCCCCGTCATCGGCACGGGCAACTGTCCGGATTGAAGGCAGTTCCAGCACCTCGGCGCCCTGCAGACGAAGCCGCGAAGACAGGCCGGAGATCAGTTCCTTCGGCCTGGTGACCATCACCTTCACACCGGCGAGAGGCTTTTTCTCATACCAGGCAAACTGGTCAGCGACGGAGCAGACCTTGCCGACAACAATGATGGCCGGCGTCTGCACGGTGGTGCGGCTGCAGATCTCCTCCAGCGTGCCCAGCGTGCCGCTGATCCGGCGCTGGGCAGCCGTCGTGCCGCGCTCCAGGACAGCAGCAGGCATCTCCGGATCCATTCCCGCCTGCAGCAGGCCGCCGCAGATATCCGGCAGGGCAGCGATTCCCATGAGGAAAACCAGCGTGCCTTTTGTCCGCACGAGCGCCTCAAAATCAATATCATAGCTGTGATCCGCCCGCCTGTGCCCCGTTATAATGTGCACACTGGAGCAAAAATCCCTGTGGGTCACCGGGATGCCGTTGTACGCAGGCACAGCAAATGCGCTGGTGATGCCGGGAACAATCTCAAAAGGTACATTATGCTCCGCGAGCAGCTCCAGTTCCTCGCCGCCGCGCCCGAACAGGAACGGGTCACCGCCTTTCAGGCGAACGACGCGTTTTCCCTCCAGCGCTTTGTCCAGCAGCACCTGATTGGTCTGCTCCTGGCGCAGAAAATGGTTGCCGGCGCGTTTTCCTGCAAAAATCAGCTCCGCCGACTCAGGAATCAGGCCAAGGATTCCCTGTCCGACCAGCGCGTCGTAGACAACCACCTCGGCCTGCTCCAGGACCTCCCGGCCACGCTGCGTGAACAGTCCCACATCTCCGGGGCCAGCGCCCACAAGCCATACCTTTCCCATGTTCTTCTCATCCATAACTTACGCTTTTTCTCCTAAACCGTGCCCGTATCCTGATTCCAATTTCCGCAGGAAACCCGGCATCCTTATCTTTTACTTTTGTAGTCTTTTCGCCAGCACGACCGACGGTCTGTTTTTTTAGATGGACCCATGACCGTCTGCCAGCCACTTTTTACACGAATTCTTGTTCGACCGGCTGTCACTTTTTACACGAGTCCATGTCCGCGACCAGCCACTTTTTACCCAGGTCCGTGTCCGCAACCTGTCACTTTCCCCGCAGCTGCACGGCCAGCTGCCGGCCGAGGCGCTCCGCCTCGTCAACCTCGCCTTCCAGCGTGCCGATCCGGCAGGCACCGGTCTCTTCTTCATAGTACAGCGCCCGCAGGAAAATCTTTTCGCCCCGGATCTCTGCGTGAGCACAGACCGGCGAAGTGCATCCGCCGTCCAGCTCTCCAACAAACGCTCTCTCGCAAATGGCAGCCGCTGCTGCATCAGCATCCAGATAACCGTCCAGATATTCATAGGACTGGCCGGCTTTTCCCTGTATACCGATAATGCCCTGTCCGGCAGCCGGTATTATCTCCTCTGTCGTAAAATACCGCGAAATCCGCTCCTCCAGGCCCAGCCTTTTCATGCCTGCGGCAGCCAGAACCAACGCGCCGAACTGTCCCTCGTCCAGCTTGCGCAGCCTGGTCTGCAAATTACCGCGGACAGGCTGAACCTCATTCTCCGGGAACAGCTTTTTCAGCTGGAGGACGCGGCGCAGGCTGGACGAACCTATGACAAGGCCCGGTTTCAGTTCAGCCACCCCCTGCGGCAGCACAAGGACATCTCTGGGATCCTCCCTCACGGAAAACCCGATCAGCGGGAGGTCATCCGCTACCTCCATCGGCATATCCTTCAGACTGTGAACCGTCAGGTCCGCCCGGCCGTCCCGCAGGGCAGC
>CAMODP010000124.1 GCA_946611445.1 uncultured Eubacterium sp. | reverse complement strand
GCTGAGAAAATCGGAGACAACGAAAGGAGACAGGGGTCAGACCGCTGTCTCCTGTTTTTTTGCTCCGCAAAAATTTATACAAAAAAGGAGACAGAGGTCTGACCCCTGTCTCCCCCGCCGGCATAGCCGGATTTTAAATTTACCTGAACGGGAAGGTTGCGATGCCGTACACGTAGAGTGCTGCGACGCAGATCGGCACGAAATACTTGAAGATCGGCTTCATCCAGGGCTGGACCTTCAGGCCCTTTCCGGCGTTTGCCTCGGCTATGAAATTGTCCCATCCCCAGCCGATCTTGTAGCAGCAGAAGATGGAGAAGACCAGGGCGCCGAGCGGCAGCAGGTTGGTGCTGACGATGAAGTCCCAGAAATCCAGCCAGGCGCTGCCTTCCGCGAAGGGCTGGAAGTGGAATACGCTGTAGCCCAGGGCGGTGGTCAGGGACAGGAGGAAGATCCCGATGCCGCAGAACAGACAGCCTTTCGGGCGGCTCCAGCCGGTCAGCTCACGCGCACAGGCGAGAATGTTTTCAAATACGGCCAGTTCTGTGGAGAAGGCCGCAAATACCATGAAGAGGAAGAACAGTGTTCCCCAGAACCTGCCGCCTGCCATGTTGTTGAAAACAGTGGCCATGGTATCGAACAGCAGGGACGGTCCGGCGTTGACCTCGATGCCGTAGGTGAAGCAGGCCGGGAACATGATGAATCCGGCGATGATCGCCACGAAGGTATCCAGGCATATTACGCTGACGGATTCGCCCATCAGAGAGTGTTCTTTCCCGATATAGCTGCCGAAAATCGCCATGGAGCCGATGCCTATGCTGAGCGTGAAGAACGCCTGATTCATGGCGCCGACGATCACGGATCCGTTGATCTTGGAAAAGTCGGGAATCAGGTAGAAGGACAGGCCCTCCGCCGCTCCGGACAGCGTGGCGCTGTGAATGGCCAGAACAATCATCAGCACGAACAGGGCAGTCATCATATACTTTGTGACACGTTCCAGGCCGCCCTGCAGGTCAAAGCTGAGGATGACAAAACCGACGACGACCGCAATGAACAGGTAGATGACATTGATGGTCGGGTTGGTGATCATGTTGACAAATCCGAGGTTCGCCGAACGGCCTGTCAGGAACATGATAAAATAATAGATCATCCAGCCGGTGACGACGGTGTAGAAGGCCATCAGGGCCAGATTGCCGATAAAAGCCAGAATGCCGTGAATGTGCCATTTCTGGCCGGGTTTTTCGAGCTTCTGGTACATACGGACCGGGCTGGCCTGGGAAGCGCGTCCCATCGCAAATTCCATTGTCATGGACGGCAGACCCAGAAACAGCAGACACAGAACATAGACCAGCACAAAACCGCCTCCGCCGTACTGACCCGTCATCCAGGGAAACTTCCACACATTTCCGCAGCCGATCGCGCATCCGGCGCTCAGCATGATAAAGCCGAGACGGCTGCCCAGTTTTTCTCTCTGTTTTTCCACAACTAAACTCCTCCTTACTTCTCAGATGAAGAATTGCTCTTATGCCGCGCATGTCCGGAATCCGGATGTCCGGCATTTTTCCAGTCTATTATATATAGGTTGCCGAAAAGAAGTCAAATTGTAACTGCACAGAACCATGCGGAATTTGAAAAACAGCACCTGTCAAGCTCGCTTGTAAGGGGCTGTTTTATTCAAATTCCATATGGCGAGAGCCTTAACAGCCGCAGACGGAAGCGCGGAAGGCGCGTCTGCGGCCTGGTTCTGAGCAGTTACCTAAAGGATGTACTTGCAATATAGTAAAAAAACCGATATGCTGACACCAACAACCGAAAATGCGGGGAGAGAGACGGATGATATATCCTTTTTCAAGAACAGAATTGCTGTATGGGGCGGAAGCGATGCGGAAATTCGCCTCGTGCCGTGTGGCAGTTTTCGGACTGGGCGGCGTGGGAGGCTATGTCGTGGAGGCGCTGGCCCGGTCGGGGATCGGCGCGCTGGATCTGGTTGATCATGACCGGATTTCGGTCACGAATCTCAACAGGCAGATTCTGGCCACGGCAGAGACGGTCGGGAAGTACAAGGCAGACGCGGCGGAGGAACGGGTGCGGTCCATTTCGCCGGACTGCCGTGTCCGGACGTATAAGATGTTCTATCTTCCCGCGACGCAGGATCTGCTGGATTTTTCCGCGTATGATTATGTCGTGGACGCCATCGATACGGTAACCGGCAAGCTGACCATCATAGAGAACGCGAAAAAGGCGGGCGTGCCGGTGATCTCTTCGATGGGAACCGGCAACAAGGTCAATCCCGCAGCGCTGGAGGTGGCGGATCTCTATGACACTTCGGTCTGCCCGCTTGCCAGAATCATGAGACGGGAATGCAGAAAGCGGGGTATAGAGTCCCTGAAGGTTATCTATTCCCGGGAGGAACCCGTCAGGCTGCGGGGACAGGGAACAGGCGGCGCAGCGGACGGCGGAGAAACGCAGGGATATTCCGGATCAGCGGCTGAGGAGACACCGGAAGCCGGGAGGCGTTCCATTCCGGGATCAACGGCTTTTGTCCCGGCGGCTGCGGGCCTGCTGATAGCAAGCGAGGTAATCCGGGACCTGGCAGAAACGGTTTTCACAGGAGGTCAGGATGAAAAAGAAAGAGACTGGCGGCAGAGGGGGAATTAAATCGGTTTTCAGAGTGTTGATCTGCGCATTCCTCCTCATAGCGGCGGCAGCGGCAGCTGTCCTCCTGTTTGCCACGCTGACGGAATACCGTCCGGCGGACACGGAGGCTCTTGCGGTAGTGAAAGCGGCAGACGCAGGACCGGAAGATGCGGATAATAAAGACACCGGAGAAACAGAGACTGCAGAAGCCGGCTTCTCCGACACGGCTCTTCACGAAGGCGGCACGCTCCGCGTCGTGACCTGGAATATCGGGTACGGCGCGCTGGGCGACAACGCGGATTTCTTTATGGACGGCGGATCGATGGTCCAGACAGCCGATACCGCCCGTGTGGAAGAGAATATGAAGGGAATCACGCAGGGTCTCTCGGATCTGGATGCCGATATCATTCTGCTGCAGGAAGTAGACAGAGATTCCGCCCGTTCCCATCACATCGATGAGACAGCCTTGGTGCTGGACGGCGTGCAGAAGATGACCGACTGGACTTTTGCCTGGAATTTCAGGACACCTTTTGTGCCCTACCCGGTGCCACCGATCGGAAAGGTCAGCAGCGGCCTGATGACGCTCTCGGCTTTTTCCATAGAAGAGGCGGAGCGTGTGCAGCTGCCCTGTCCCTTCAGCTGGCCGGTGCGTACGGTTAACCTGAAGCGATGCGCGGCCGTGCACAGAATTCCGGTGGAGAACAGCGGGCATGAGCTGGTCATCATAAATCTGCATCTGGAAGCCTATGACAGCGGTGAGGGAAAAGCCGCCCAGACACAGATGCTCAGGGAACTCCTGCAGAAGGAGCGGGATGCCGGGAACTACGTCATCGCGGGAGGCGATTTCAACCAGGTCTTCTCTAACACAGATGCATCTGCCTATCCCGTATACGGATACTGGCAGCCGGGTGTCATAGACGCGGAGGAGTTTCCCGAAGGCTGGCAGCTGCTGATGGACAGCGACCATCCAACCTGCCGATCCCTGGACCGGCCGCTGGATGGGGCGGACACAGACAGCTTTCAGTTCTATATGATCGACGGATTCATTATTTCTGACAATGTCGAAGTGTTGAATATCCGGACAATGGACAAGGGATTTGTCTGCACGGATCACAATCCTGTGCTGGCGGAAGTACGCCTGGGCAAGGACGGATGAGGATAATCGCGGTAACCGGAAAAGACGGATATATATTTTTGGAGGAGAGGTATGAACAGCAGAGTAGTTGTGCTGAATGCGGCAAAAATGAATTATGACGGAAGTCTGGATTTTTCAGGCCTGTCCGAAGATGTGGCAGTGTACGCTGACACAGCGGCAGAGGAGTTCCGGGAGCGGATCCTGGGAGCAGCAGCGATTGTGACGAAGGAAATGCCCGTCACGGCAGAGATGATCGCTGCCTTCCCGGAGAGCGTAAAGCTGATCTGCGAGGCCGGCACCGGCTACAACAACATTGATCTGGATGCCGCAGTCAAGAAGGGCATTACCGTCTGTAATGTGCCGGCGTACAGCTCTCACAGGGTGGCGCACACAGCGGTCATGATGATGCTGACGCTCTCATCTGCCGTCCAGAAGCAGGTACGCATGCTGGAGCGCGGAGACAGGAGCAATTTTACGAAATATCTGCAGGTGCCCCACACGGAGCTGAACGGAAAGACGCTGGGTATTATCGGCGCGGGAAACATCGGCCGCCAGATGATCCGCATCGCCGAGGCAATGGATATGCAGATACTGGTGCATACCCGGACACCGCGTGAAGACGGCCTCCGGTATGTCTCACTGGAAGAACTGCTCCGGGAGAGCGACTATGTGTCTCTGCACTGCCCGCTGACAGCGGAGACGAGGCATCTGATCGGGCGGGAAGAGCTGACGGCGATGAAGCCGTCCGCGTTCCTGATCAATACTTCCCGCGGCGCCCTGGTGGATGAGGAGGCGCTGATCGCCGCACTTCAGAATGGCACAATCGCCGGAGCGGGACTGGACGTGCAGGAGACGGAGCCCCCGGCGGCGGAAAATCCGCTGTATGATATGGAAAATGTAATCATGACGCCGCACATGGGCTGGAAAGGGCAGGAGACCAGACAGCGGCTGGTTGATGTCGTGGCCGGGAATATACGCAGCTTTTTCAGCGGCAGTCCGGTTAACGTAGTCAGCCGGGTGTGATCGGGGATGTGACAGAGAATCGTCCTCCGTCACGCGAAACAACGATATAGTGTGAGATTATTTCGCAAAAGGCATTGACGATCTGCAGCAAATTGTGCTAAAATCCAGATAATTCAATACACTAAACCGTTGACGCGGAGATAACGGCAGTGATGCCTCTACAGAGAGCCTGTGATGCTGAGAGTCAGGTGAGAAACAAGTTGTCAAATGGACCGCTGAGGGCGCAGTCAAAGGAGAAGCATTTTTCTCTGAGTATTCTGCGACGTTGCAGGCAGACGTCATTTGCCGGGGATATGCAGGTATCCTGCTAAGAGCACGGATCATACCGTGAATCAAGGTGGCACCGCGGATCGTGTCGCATTTCTGAATAAGAGTGCAGTATTCGTCCTTGACAGAAAAGGTTTTTTCTGTCAGGGACGTTTTTTTGTGCGATAAGGTCTGCCGTCCGATTCTGAACAGTCTGTAATCTGATTTTTGGCGAACGGATCATATAAAACGGTTTCAAAAAAGGAGAAAAGAACCATGATTAAGGAAGCAATCGTAAAGATCGTCAACAAAGGAGATCTCACATATGATGAGGCATACGCTGTCATGAATGAAATCATGAGCGGCGAGACGACAGCAACACAGAACGCGGCTTTTCTTGCGGCCCTTTCCACGAAGAGCGCGCGGGCGGAGACAACCGATGAGATCGCCGGCTGCGC
>CAMODP010000123.1 GCA_946611445.1 uncultured Eubacterium sp. | reverse complement strand
TGCTGCTCCGGTGCCTGCTGTTCAGGCGTCTGCTGCTCCGGTGTCTGCTGTTCAGGCGTCTGCTGCTCCGGTGTCTGCTGTTCAGGTGCCTGCTGTTCAGGCGTCTGCTGCTCCGGTGCCTGTTGCTCGGGCGTCTGCTGTTCAGGCGTCTGCTGCTGCTCCGGTGTCTGCTGCTGTGCGGGATCCGTGGGCTGCGTCGGCTGTGCTGCAGGCTCTGTGGGTGCTGTCGGCGGCTCCGTGGGTGCTGTCGGCGGCTCTGTCGGCTGCACGGCAGGCTGCTGAGGAGCTGGCTGCGGGTTCACCTGCGCCGGTGCCTGGGGCACGATCGGCGTGACAACCGCAGAGCTCGACGGTGTTATGGTAATGGTGTTGGGTGTAGTGATCTCGACAGAGAGACGATCCCCGTATACCACCTTGGTGTCCGGATAGTTTCTCGGGAAATACGTGGCTGCGAAACTTCCCTCCGGCGTCACGCATTTATCTACATGGCTGAATGCATATGTCTTGATCTGGCTAACCGAATTCGGCAGATAGACCTCCTTCAGATTTCTCAAATCAGAAATAGAATAAGTATCCAGACTGGTAACATTCTCCGACAGCCTCAGATACAGAACATTCGGGGCATTCTGAAATGCATGAGGGCCAATCTCCGTCACCTTATATCCACCAACCTCAGCCGGAAGGTTGGCTGCTTGAGAAGTACCATTATACTCGACCAGCGTGACGCCATCGTTGTTTCTCACATAAACGTTGCCGTCTACCTTGATCTGCTTTTTCTCCTCGGTCTCGGCCGCCTTTGTCTCCGCGGGCTGTGTCTGCTTTTCTTTATCGCTCTTCGTGACTTCCGCCTGGACCGCCTGGGTCTGGTTTTCCTGGGCATTCAGGGTTTCAGGCAGCGCACGGTGCAGCTGTCCGTCCTTGTTTTCCAGAAGCATGATCACCAGGGCGATCACGATGCCGAGGATAATGACCGCGGAAACGATGCCGGCGATCAGCAGACCCTTGCGGCTTTTTTTCTTTTTCCTGCTGCGCTTCTTTACCGGCTCGTCATAGTCATCGTAATCGTCATAATCGTCATAGCTGTCTTCGTAGCCGTCGTCATATTCGTCCGAATCGTCGTAGCCGCTGTCCTCGTAGGCCTCATCTTCCTCGTAGAGATCATCATAGTCTTCAAATGAATCCTGTTCCCGCTCCGCGGCACGTTTCCTTCCCCTGGAGGATCCGGAATTCCGGGAATTCGAAGACGCCGCCTGGACAGTCTGTCTCTGGCGGCTTCCGCAGATCGGGCATACGGTTGTGCCTGATACAAGTTTGGCGCCACATTTCGGGCAAATCATATAGGGACCTCCTTCTGCCGGATGCCTGAATCTGCGCAGCCCGACAAGGGGCGGCAGAAGGCTCGAGTACGCCTGGCACCGGGAATGATATTATTATTCGGATGCTGTTTGTTCAGCAATTCAAAGACGCCGCATATTTCCTCGTTTCCGCGCGTCAAACGCATTATATCATACATTTTTTCCGAATTCAACGCAAGGAGCCCTGACAAACTTTACGATTGCGTTACAATTTGTTTACAGGCCTTTCAGTTCGGACAGCAGCAAAAGAAGCGAATCCACCTGTTCGGCCGTAGTTGCCCAGCTGGTGACCAGGCGGATGGCCGTATGACGCTCATCCGTCTTCTCCCAGACATTGAAGGAAACCTGTTCGGCAAGCCGGCTGACAAGCCTGTTTTCGAGGATGACAAACTGCTGATTGGTCGGAGAATCCGCATACAGGGAAAAACCCAGCTCCAGCAGACCACGCTTCAGCCGCATGGCCTGCCGGATCGCGTTCCCCGCAATTTTCAGGTACAGATTATCCGTAAAAAGCGTATCAAACTGCAGCCCCAGAAGCCAGCCCTTTGCAAGAAGAGCACCGCGCTGCTTGACAGTCGTGAAAAAATGGGGAACCGGACGTCTGCCCGTAAAGACCACCGCTTCTCCAAAGAGGGCGCCGACTTTTGTTCCGCCAATATAGAAAGCATCACACAACCCTGCCAGAAACGGCAGGGTCACATCCGTACCCTCCGCCGCCAGGCCGTAGCCAAGACGCGCACCGTCCACATAGAGGATCAGACCATAGGCGTCACAGACGCTTCGTATGGCTTTCAGCTCCTCCAGGCTGTACAGCGTTCCGGTTTCCGTAGGATGAGAAAGATAAACCATTCCGGGCTGCACCATATGCCCGCAGGTCTCATCCGCAAAAAAGGACTTCAGGTACCGCTCAAGCGCCTCCGCGCAAAGCTTCCCGTCATGCTGGGGAAGTGTAAGCACCTTATGGCCCGCGGCCTCCACCGCTCCCGCCTCATGCACCGCAATATGGCCGCTCTCCGCGGCGATGACGCCCTCATAGTTGCGCAGCATCGCGGCAATAACGGCCGCGTTCGCCTGTGTTCCGCCGGTCAGGAAAAAGATTTCCGCATCCGGAAGCTCCATGGCGCTGCGGATCCTGCCGGCAGCAGATCCGCAGATTTCATCCTGCCCGTAGCCCGTTGTCTTCTCAAGGTTCATGGCTGCCATTCTCTCTAAAATAGCCGGATGGCAGCCCTCCATGTAATCACTGTCAAACCTCATATCTCCTCCAGCAGATCATTATGCCCTGTATTCCGTGCCTTGCCGGCAGACCGCAATTGCCGCGGTTTTCGCCGCATGCAGAAAAACTTCCGGCCGAAGACAGGTGAGCTGAAAACCAGCTTCCCTGCCTCCGGCCGTATGCAGGCTGTACTGAGTCCAGTCGGCAGACCGCAGCCTATAAAACAGGCTGCAGAAACCCCGGACGATGTTTCTCTGAATCAGTGGTGGAACAGACGGATTCCCGTAAAGACCATCACCATTCCGTATTTATCGCAGCATTCAATAACCGCGTCATCCCGGACGGAACCGCCGGGCTGGACGATGTAGTCCACGCCGCTCTTCCTTGCACGCTCTACATTGTCCGAGAACGGGAAGAATGCATCGGAGCCCAGGGTCACGCCGTGCAGGCCCTGAAGCCAGGCGTGCTTCTCTTCCCTTGTAAAGACCGGAGGCTTTTCCCGGAAGAATTTCTGCCATTCGCCCTCGGCCAGAAGATCCTCGTATTCCTCTCCGATATATACGTCTATCGCGTTGTCCCGGTCCACCCGCTTGACCTTTGGCAGGAACGGAAGACCGAGTACCTGCGGGCTCTGCCGCAGGAACCAGTTGTCCGCCTTCTGGCCGGCAAGTCTCGTGCAGTGAACTCTGGACTGCTGACCCGCACCGATACCGATGGCCTGTCCGTCCTTGACATAGCAGACGGAATTGGACTGCGTATATTTCAGCGTGATCAGCGCGATCTTCATATCGATTTTCGCACGCTCGGGCACCTCGGTATTCTTCGTGACATACCGGGAAAGGAGCTCGTCGTCAATCACCAGGTTGTTGCGTCCCTGCTCGAAGGTCACGCCGAAAACCTGCTTGTGCTCAATCGCAGCCGGTTCGTAGTCCGGATCGATCTGGATGATGTTGTAAGCGCCGTTCTTCTTGGCCCTGAGGATTTCCAGCGCTTCTTCACTGTAGCCGGGCGCAATGACGCCGTCGGATACTTCGTTTTTGATCAGCATGGCCGTATCGGCATCGCAGACATCCGAGAGGGAGATGAAATCCCCAAAGGAGGACATGCGGTCCGCACCTCTCGCGCGGGCATAAGCGCAGGCCAGGGGTGAAAGATTTGCATAGTTCTTCACCCAGTAGATTTTTCCCAAGGTTTCGTCCAGGGGAAGGCCGACAGCCGCACCTGCCGGAGATACATGCTTAAAGGAAGCCGCGGCAGGAAGGCCCGTCGCTCGCTTCAGTTCGCTGACCAGCTGCCAGCCGTTTAATGCATCCAGGAAATTGATATAGCCGGGTCTTCCGCAAAGCACCGTCACCGGCAGCTCTCCCCCGTCTTCCATGAAAATTCTGGAGGGTTTCTGATTCGGGTTGCAGCCGTATTTTAACTGGATTTCGTTCATGGTTTTCCTCCTGTATACTTCCGTCATACGAGATTCGTTCCCGTAAAAATCCGGTAACCGTTCAGAGCCAGACTCCGGAAATGGCCAAAAGCTCCATTTCTGAGGTTGTCGCGTGCCCGCCGGATGCAAATCTGCGCGAAATCAGGCATTACAGGCAGCTGAATCCTGATTTCCATTAGCTTTGCACCTGGCTCCGAACAGTTACAAATTCCGCAGGATTCAGCTGTTCTTATTCAGAATCCGCGTCTCGCAGGTACCGTCCGCCAGGTTCAGGAAACGCACGAACAGGGAAACCTTGTTTTCCTCATCCAGCGCATTCCAGATCCGCTCCGTAAAGGCGTCAATGCCGCCCCGGATATCCACGCGTTCCGGTTCTCCCTCAAAGCTCGGGAGCGGGCTTCCGTCTCCCTGATATGTATGGATGAAGCGGCCCTCCCCGGGAAGCGGATGATCGTATGCAAAATACTGCCTGCAGCAGTTCTCCGGGTTCCCGTTATCGCTCTTCAGAATAGACAGAGCGTAGTCAAAGCTCCCTTCCCGGAGGTTTACGACTGCGGAAATCCTTGGCGTATAGTTCGGCGCATCCGGCTCAAAGCAGCGGCTTCTCAGCGATTCCTCAAAGCTCTTGCCGGACAGCAGCCCTTCGTAAATGGTATCCGTCTGATCGCCGTTGGTGACAATGGTCGTATTGCCTGTCACACGGACAGGAGCGTAGATGATCAGGCTCGGATCTTCCAGCCTGGAGGGATCAAATGCTTCGGTTCGGATTCCCTCTCCCTCGGTGACAAAAACGCGATTACGGCTGTTCACGCTTCTTCCCATGATAAAATACGCGGCCGCCGCGTACAGTCCGTCCTCGGACCGGCCGATCACAATGCCTCTGCCGGGATAACTGCTTTCTGACAGCGCACTTTCCAGTTTTTTCAGGACCATGTACCATACCTCCATATGGGGCTGCGGCGCATTCAGCCGCAATGTCCCGGCTGTTTGGAGCCGGACTTCCGATATCCTTGACATTGTACATGAAGTGCCCGTTCTTAGCAAGTGTTTTTTCAGGCACCTCCGCATTCATCCTCCTCTCAGCCGGAAGCCCGCTCTGGCTCCATGCCGCAACACTCTGCGCCAGTTTCTTTCTCCTCACTGCCGCAGCGCTCTGCACCAGTCTCCTGCTCTTCACTGCCGCAGCGCTATGCGCCAGTTTCCTTCTCTTCACTGCCGCAGCGCTCCGCCTCAATCTCCTGCTCTTCCCTGCGGCTTTGGTCTGCGTAAGCCCCTTTTCCCTTCCACGCCTCTACCCCGAGCACGGTAAGGCGGTCACCGCAGACCGTAAAGCGGATATTCCTGCCGGCAAAAGCCGTTCCGTAAACCCGCTCCGGATCATGATGATATCCCGGCCGCGGATCCTGCCGCAGAATCTCCAGAACGGCAGCGCGCTTTTCGGGCGGAAATTCCGCCAGCAGTTCATTGGGGAATTCGACCTCCAGCCTCCTGCCGCTGACAG
>CAMODP010000122.1 GCA_946611445.1 uncultured Eubacterium sp. | reverse complement strand
TGACAAATATCCAGCAGATTGATCCTATGCCGGTCATCATCGGCGCGGCGGAATATCCGGAGAACCTGGTAGAAAAGATCAAGGCATCTGGCGCAAAGGTCGACGCCATGGACTGTCTGGCCCTGGCTGAGCAGGCCGGCTCCCCGAAAGCCGTGAACCTGGTGCTGCTGGGCAGACTGTCTCATTATTTTGACCTCCCGGAGGAGGCCTGGATGAAAGCCATAGAGGCGATTGTTCCTCCGAAATTCCTGGAGATGAATAAAAAAGCGTTTGAGCTCGGAAAAAGAGCTTAAACATAGAGCAACACCGTGCACATCTGTGCACACAAGGAAGGAGTCCCCAATGGAACGATACTATCAGGAGGAAATCGAGTGTGCCTCCAGAGAAAAAATCAAAAGCATTCAGGATGAAAAACTTGTCAGACAGGTCCGTCACGTATGGGAAAATGTACCGTATTACCGGGCAAAAATGGAGAAGGCAGGCGTCACGCCGGACGATATACAGTCCTCTGATGACCTCTATAAGCTTCCCTTCCTGAGCAAGGCGGATCTGCGTGAGGCATATCCTTACGGCCTGATGGGAAAGCCGCTGAAGGACTGCGTGCGCATCCAGTCCACCTCCGGCACGACCGGCAAGAGAGTAGTGGCCTTTTACACACAGCACGATATCGATCTGTGGGAGGAGTGCTGTGCCCGTGCCATTGTGGCTGCCGGCGGAACAGATGAGGATGTCTGCCAGGTGTCTTATGGTTACGGACTGTTTACGGGAGGCCCCGGCCTGAACGGCGGAAGCCATAAAGTCGGCTGCCTGACCATACCGACCAGCTCCGGCAATACGGAGCGGCAGATCATGTTTATCCGCGACCTGAACGCCACGATTCTCTGCTGCACGCCCAGCTACGCGGCCTATCTCGGCGAGACCATGAAGGAAATGGGGCTCACGCCGGAGGAGATCCCGCTGAAGGCAGGTATCTTCGGCGCCGAGGCCTGGAGCGAAGAGATGCGGCAGGATATACAGAAGACCCTGGGCATCAAAGCCTATGATATCTACGGCCTGACAGAGCTGTCCGGGCCCGGCGTGTCCTTTGAGTGCTCCGCACAGACGGGCATGCATGTCAATGAGGATCATTTTATAGCAGAGATCATTGACCCGGAGACCGGCGAAGTGCTGCCGGAAGGAGCGGAGGGAGAGCTTGTCTTTACATCGCTCGACAAGGAAGCCTTCCCACTTCTGCGCTACCGCACACGGGACATCTGTTCCCTGACACGCGAAAAATGCTCATGCGGCCGCACCCATGTCCGCATGATGAAACCGAAGGGCCGCACTGATGACATGCTGATCATCCGCGGCGTGAATGTCTTCCCGTCCCAGATAGAGACTGTGCTGCTGAACCACGGTTACGCAGCGAACTACCAGATCATCGTGGACCGCGTGAACAATTCCGACACCCTGGAGGTCCGCGTGGAGATGACGCCTGAGATGTTCACGGATAATATGGGCGAGATCCAGAAGCGGCAGAAACAGCTGGTGGACGGACTGAAGTCCATGCTCGGCATCAAGGCCAATGTCAGCCTGGTGGCACCGAAATCCATCACCCGCAGTGAAGGAAAAGCCGTGCGCGTGATTGATAACAGAAAGATCTGAAGGAGGTTGAAAAATGGCTGTAAAACAGATTTCTGTATTCCTGGAAAACCGTCCCGGCGCCCTGATGGCCATGACGGCGGTGCTCGCCGAGAACAAGATCGACATGCGCGCCCTTTCCCTGGCGGAAACTACCGATTTCGGCATCGCGCGTCTGATTGTCGATGATGTATTTGAGACAGCGACCGTGCTCAAGGACGCCGGCTTCGTGAACAGCATGACACCCGTAGTGGCAGCCGCCATTCCGGATGAGACAGGCGGCCTGCACAGCCTGCTGGAAATTCTCTCTGAGGCACAGATCAATATTGAGTATATGTACGCGTTCCTTGGCGGGACGGCGGATCATGCCTATATGATCTTCCGCGTGGAGGACGACAAAAAGGCTGAGGCTGCCCTCCGCGCGAAAGGCGTGAACTGCGTCAGCCAGGAGGAGATCGCCGCACTGTGATCATAGACTTTCATACGCATTCTTTTCCGGACAGAATAGCCGGATCAACGGTCCGGAAGCTGAGCGGCCTTTCCCATACGGTTCCGTTTACGGACGGCACGGAGGGGGCAATTCGGCAGGGAAATACGGCCTGCGGCATTGATGCGGCCGTGGTGCTGCCGGTGGCGACATCGCCGCAGCAGGTGGAGAAGATCAATGCATTTGCGGCAGAAAAGAACAGAGATTGGCGAAGGACAGGCATTCTGTCCTTCGCCGCTGCGCATCCGGATGATCCGGACTATGCCCGGGAACTCACCGCCTGTGCAGAACGGGGATTCCCGGGCATCAAAATACATCCGGTCTACCAGAATGCCGATCTGGATGATATCCGCTATCTGCGGATCCTGTACCGTGCCGCGGAACTGGGACTTGCAGTCGTCACCCACAGCGGACTGGATGTCGGCTATCCCGGCGCACAGCGGTGCACACCGCAGATGATCCGGAATGTGATCCGGGAAGTGGGCGGTCTGACTATGATTGCCGCGCACATGGGCGGCTGGAAGAACTGGGACGAGGTGCCGGAACTGCTCGCAGACACCGGCGTATATCTGGACACCTCCTTCTCCACGGGAGCCATGCATCCGCTGGATGACGGCCACTACAGGCCGGAAGAACTGCAGATGCTGGATGCGGAGAAGTTTATGTCGCTTGTCGAGGCCTTCGGCGCAGAGCGCATTCTGTTCGGCACGGACCGGCCGTGGAGCGACCCGGCGGAATGCCTGGCTTTCATCAGGGCGCTGCCGCTGGCGGAGAAGGACAAGGCTGCCATTCTCGGCGGCAATGCGGAGAGGGTGCTGGGACTGCAATTGTAGAGCAGACGCCGTCAGGGAGGCAGGGGATACCCATGTGACCGCATCCGGCGAGCACGTGTCTGAGACCGGTCGAATCTTAGATGGTCACGGAATGCCTTCCGTGAGCAGCTTAGATGAGCAGGCTCAGACCGGCGCAGCACGCGGTCATCTGGGTATCCTCAGGCTCCCTGCGTCTCGTTACAGAGAATTTGCGCAAAACTAACGCGAAAAAGACAGGCGGCCGCGGGGCCGTCTGTCTTTTTTGCAAGAGAGCGGTTGTAATGGTTCAGTTATCCGACAGCGCCTCTCTCTGCGGCACGAGCACCTTCTCCTCATAGCACGCAAAGGCATTGTCGACCATTTCTTTATCAGGCCGCGCCGTGAAGAGTGAAAAGACCGGTACCAGGATCAGCCCGAAGATCATGCAGAACGCGCCTGCATTGATGGGAGACTGCAGCAGCGGCGGAAAACTGGGTCTGACAAAGATGTTTGCCAGCATGAAGACAGTCGAAAAGATAAAGCTGACCCAGCAGGCTGCCTTTGTCGTGCGCTTCCAGTACAGGCCGTACAGGAAGGGGGCCAGGAAGGCACCGGCCAGGGCGCCCCAGGACACGCCCATCAGCTGCGCGATGAAGGTCACATTGGATTTGTACTGCACCAGGGCAATGATGACGGAGATGGCGATGAAAACTACGATCAGCAGGCGCATCATTTTTACCTGCTGCTTCTCGTCCATATCCTTGATGAAGTTGTCCTTCAGAAAATCCAGCGTCAGCGTGGAACTGGATGTCAGAACCAGAGATGACAGCGTGGACATGGAGGCCGACAGAACCAGGATTACGACGATGCCGATCAGAATGTCCGGCAGATCGGCCAGCATGGTCGGTACGACGGAATCATAGCCGTTGGCGGCAATGTCGATGCGATCGGAGAAGAGACGCCCGAAGCCGCCCAGGAAATAACAGCCGCCGGCTACCAGGAAGGCAAAGAAAGTGGAGATAATGGTTCCGGCTGCAACGGATTTTTCGCTCTTTATCGCGTAGAACTTCTGCACCATCTGCGGGAGACCCCAGGTTCCCAGCGAGGTCAGGATGACGACACCCAGGAGATTGACAGGATCCGGTCCGAAGAAGGAGGCAAAAATACCGGGCGTGGAGGAAACCTCCGTATCCACGACCTTGCCCATGCCGTCCAGCGCAGCCAGGAAACCGCCCTGTCCGTTCAGGACGGCGCCGATGACGGCGCAGATACCGATAACCATGATGATGCCCTGGATGAAGTCATTGATGGCAGTGGCCATATATCCTCCGGCTATTACATACACGCCCGTCAGAATTGCCATTACAATGACACAGATAGAGTAGTCAATATTAAAAGCCATGCCGAACAGGCGGGACAGTCCGTTGTAAAGGGATGCCGTGTAGGGAATCAGGAAGATGAATGTCACGACAGAAGCGGCTATCTGCAGGGATTTGCTGTTGAAGCGGCGGCCGAAGAATTCGGGCATGGTGGCTGTATCCAGATGCTGTGTCATGATCCGGGTACGCCGGCCGAGAATCACCCAGGCCAGGAGAGAACCGATCAGGGCGTTGCCGATGCCTGCCCAGGTCGCGGAGATGCCGTATTTCCATCCGAACTGCCCGGCATATCCGACGAAGACTACCGCGGAAAAATACGAAGTGCCGTAGGCAAAAGCGGTCAGCCAGGGACCGACGGAGCGGCCTCCCAGTACGAAACCGCTTACATCCGTAGAGTTTTTGCGGCAGTACAGGCCGATACCGATCATCACGGAAAAGAAGATAATCAGCAGCATAAGTTTTACAATCATAATACGGCACCTCACAAAAAAAATTTACCACACCAACGCGTTGGCGTTTAACAGTTTAACGCGTTTGCGTACGAAAGTCAAGCCGCTATTTAGCTCTTGCGGCGTATTTTGAACGATGATAAAATATTATATTATTTTTGCCCGCCGGCTGTTCACAGCGGTACAGCGACAGCATGCTAAAGAGTAAAGGAATGCCGGAAGGGCAGAGAAAATTATGGAGGCATCTATGCAGACATACAAGAAATCATCGAAACTCGACAATGTTCTCTATGACGTCAGGGGACCTGTTGTTCAGGAAGCTGCCCGTATGGAGGAAGAGGGCAAGAAAATCCTGAAGCTGAATATAGGAAACCCGGCACCGTTCGGTTTTACGGCGCCTGACGAAGTGATCGCGGATGTGATCAGCAATGTGAGAGACAGCGAGGGATATTCTGATTCCCGCGGCCTTTTCTCCGCCAGAAAAGCTATCATGCAGTACTACCAGCTGCTGCATCTGCCGAATCTGAATATCAGCGATATCTATACCGGAAACGGCGTGAGTGAACTGATCAACCTGGCCATGCAGGCACTCCTGGACGACGGAGATGAGATTCTGATCCCGGCGCCGGACTACCCGCTCTGGACAGCCTGCGCGACGCTGGCCGGCGGAAAAGTAGTGCATTATATCTGCGATGAGCAGTCAGAGTGGTTTCCGGATATTGAGGATATCCGGAGCAAAGTGAATGACCGGACCCGTGCGATTGTTATCATCAATCCGAACAACCCCACCGGCGCGGTATAC
>CAMODP010000121.1 GCA_946611445.1 uncultured Eubacterium sp. | reverse complement strand
CGATTGTTGGGTATCTCCTGTCCTCCATGCTGATTACGGACCTGACAGGAAGGGAGTATATGCCCGTTGTGATCGCCATCGCGGCAGGCATTCTGTGCGGATTCCTGGCACACAAGGTATATCTGGCAGGCGTTTTTCTGTTCTGCGGCCTGATGGCTTTTTCGGCCATGGCATATGTGCGGTTTCCGGCAGGGGATGCATGGCAGATTTTCGGCTTTGCCGCCCGTGTCGCAGCCTTCCTGATCGTGGGCTATATCGGCATGAAGTTTGCCAGACCGGCAGTGATTCTGATCAGCTCCCTGTCGGGAGGTCTGTCCGTGTCACGTGCCCTGCCTTCCTTTGTGCCGGTACTGCAGGGAGATGAGGAACTGCAGCTCCTCATTCTGGCGCTGCTGGCTGCGGCCGGCATCGTCATGCAGTATGTAACAACCAGAGGGAAATGAAAAACGTAAACAGCAAATAAAGGAGCCACTGTAAAGTATGGGGTACATTGAACACACTGAAAATGCCGGCAGCGGCTATCTGCGCTGCTGGAGCGAAATATCACTGAAGGCGGTCAGGCACAACATTGCGGCTGTCAGGGCACGCATACCGGAAGGCGTACGGCTGCTGGCCGTAGTGAAGGCCAATGCGTATGGACACGGGGCGGTGCAGGTTTCCCGTGCGCTGGAGGACATGGCGGATTATTTTGCCGTGGCAACGCTGGACGAAGCACTGGAACTGAAGGAGGCCGGCATTGCGAAGCCGGTGATGATTCTGGGGTATACATCTCCCCGCGAATTTCCGGAACTTCTGGCAGCTGATGTGCGTCCGGCCATCTGGCATTCGGAAGATGCCGAGGCTCTCAGCGCCGCGGCTGCTGCGGCCGGAGTAACTGCCAGAGTACATATCGCGCTGGATACGGGCATGACCAGGATCGGATTCCAGGTGACAGAGGAAGACGCGGACGCGATTGCCCGCATCCCGGCACTTCCCAATCTGGAGATAGAGGGAATGTTTTCCCATTTTTCGTGCGCGGACCAGGAGGACAAGACATACTGCCGTATGCAGCAGGAGAAATTTGACCGGATGCTGCATTTGCTGGAGACCCGCGGCGTGCATATCCCCATACCGCACATCTGCAACAGCGCTGCCATTATGGAGTTTGACCGGGATACATGGCGGTACGGAATGGTGCGTTCCGGCATCGTGACGTATGGAATCTATCCGTCGGAAGAAGTACAGAAGGAGAATCTGGATCTGATTCCTGCGCTCCAGTGGCGTTCCCGCGTGATCCATGTCAAAGATGTCGGCCCGGGCGCCGGCGTCAGCTACGGGGCAACTTACGTGACGGAGAAACCGGTGACCAGGATCGCGACCGTGTCAGCGGGCTACGCCGACGGCTACCCGCGCGCCCTGTCCGGAAAAGGCAGAGTGCTGATCCGCGGACAGTACGCGCCGATCCTCGGCCGCGTCTGTATGGACCAGATGATGGTAGATGTCAGCGACATACCAGGCGTCCGCACGGAAGACATAGTGACGCTTGCCGGAAGAGACGGAGATCACTGCATTCCCATCGAAGAAGTCGCCGATCCGGCGGGACGCTTCAATTACGAAATGCTCTGCAATATATCCGAAAGGGTGACCCGGGTATACGATTCCTGAGATGAGGAGAGAGGGAGGAGACAGGGGTCAGACCCCTGTCTCCTCCCTCTCTCCTCACAACGCAAATAAATATCTTTCCTTGACATATTATGCCGGGAATGGTACTATGACAGACGTCAGGCACTTTAACGCAATGCAGTGAGAACGCTTCAGCACAGCAGAATAAGTGCCTGTTCCGTTGCTTACAGAAGAACAATTTGTTTTGGAAAGGAAAAAACCATGAAAAAGAAAGTATTAAGTGGTATTCTGGCAGTCGCGATGGCAGCGGCTCTGACGGCCTGCGGAGGATCGTCATCGACAGCGACCTCGAAGGCAGCTTCTGAGGCACCGGAAGCGGCGGAAGAAACTGCTGCAGCCGTCTCTGAGGCAGAAGAAGCCGTATCCGCAGCCGCGTCTGAGGCAGAGGAAGCTGCATCTGAAGCTGCGTCTGAGGCAGAGGAAGCCGTATCCGCAGCTGCGTCTGAGGCAGAGGAAGCCGTATCTGCAGCCGCATCTGAAGCAGAAGAGGCTGCGTCCGAGGTAGAAGCAGCAGCGGAAGAGGCTGCATCTGAAGCAGAAGAAGCTGTCTCCGAAGCGGAAGAAGCCGTATCAGAAGCTGTCTCCGAGGCATCTGAAGCCGCATCTGAGGCAGAAGAAGCAGCGTCATCTGCAGCATCTGAGGCAGAAGAAGCAGCGTCATCAGCTGCGTCTGAAGCAGAAGATACTGCCGACAGCGATGTCGCCTATATCCAGGACAAGGGAACCCTGATCGTCGGCATTACTGACTTTGCGCCGATGGATTACAAGGATGATGATGGCGAGTGGATCGGATTTGACGCGGATATGGCGAAGAAGGTCGCTGAAGATCTGGGCGTTGAGGTTGAGTTTGTCGAGATCGACTGGGACAACAAGATTCTTGAGCTGGAGAACAAGAGCATCGATGTTGTCTGGAACGGCATGACCCTGACGGATGAGGTCATGAATGCCATGGAGTGCACGAATGCGTACTGCAACAACGCGCAGGTAGTGGTTCTTCCCGCAGATAAGGCTGAAGACTATAAAGATGTGGAAAGCATGAAGGATCTGACCTTCGCGGTTGAAGCCGGCTCCGCCGGAGAGGCTGCCGCCAAAGACAGCGGTCTGGAGTATACAGCCCTTACAACCCAGGCAGATACCCTGATGGAAGTACAGGCCGGCACATCGAATGCCAGCATCATCGACCTGCTGATGGCAGGCGCGATGATCGGAGAAGGCACCAGCTATCCGGATCTGACCCATACCCTGGAGCTGACCGAGGAGAAGTATGGCGCCGGCTGCCGCAAGGGTTCTGATCTGGCTGCCTATATCAACGATGAGTTCAGCAAATTCTATGAGGACGGCACAATGATGGAGATCGCAGAGCAGTACGGCGTGCAGGAATCCATTATTGAGCAGTAACACACAGCGCGGCAGCTATTAAGCGCAGCTGAACAGGGTAATACCTGGTTCTGAGGAAAGTAAAAAGCAGGCAGAGGGGCAGTTATGTTCTGGACAGTTACACTATCATTATTAGAAGGATTTCTGACAACTGTAAAGCTTTTTGGACTGACCCTTCTGCTGGCGCTGCCGCTGGGCCTGATCATCAGCTTTGGCTCGATGAGTTCATTTGCCCCGCTGCGCATGCCGGTGCGGTTTATAATCTGGATTATCCGCGGAACGCCGCTGCTTTTGCAGCTGCTGGTTATCTATTACGGCCCCGGCATCCTCTTCCACAAGACACTCTGGGGCTCCGGGGATGCCGGCCGTTTTACGGCGGCGCTGGTGGCTTTTGTAATCAATTATGCCTGTTATTTCTCCGAGATCTATCGGGGCGGCATCCAGTCCATCCCCATCGGACAGTATGAGGCAGGTCAGGTGCTCGGCCTGACAAAGGGGCAGATCTTTTTCCGTGTCATCCTGCTGCAGGTAGTGAAAAGAATCGTGCCGCCGATGTCAAATGAGATCATCACGCTGGTCAAGGATACTTCGCTGGCGCGGGTGATCGCAGTCTACGAGATCATCTGGAGCGGGCAGGCCTTTATCAAGAGCGCCGGCATTATCTGGCCGCTGTTCTACACAGGCGCCTTTTATCTGCTGTTCAGCGGCCTCCTGACGCTGCTGTTCCATTATATTGAGAAACGGCTTGACTATTTCCGCTGAGGACCTGCTGCTGGTTGGTGATGGTTGCCTGTGAGGGGTGTTAACGGCTATGGCATTGCTTGAAGTCAGAAATATCAGAAAAAGCTTCGGGAGTACAGAAGTCCTGCAGGACATCAGCTTTTCGCTGGAAAAAGGACAGGCTGTCTCCATCATCGGTTCATCCGGGAGCGGTAAGACCACGCTGCTCCGGTGTCTGAATTTCCTGGAACTGCCGGATTCGGGACAGATCTGCGTCGGAGAGGAAGTCCTCTTTGACGGCAGCAGCTCCTGGTCGATGTCTGAAAAAGAGATCCGCAGAAAACGCCTTCACTTCGGCTTGGTCTTCCAGTCGTTCAACCTTTTCCCGCAGTATACCGCGCTGGAAAATATCATGCTTGCGCCGCAGCTGACCCAGAAAGCGCAGGTAAATGCCGATATCGGGCAGATCAGACGGCAGGCGGAAGACCTGCTGGAGATGATGGGGCTGTCGAACCGCGCGGACAATTATCCGCACCAGCTGTCCGGAGGCCAGCAGCAGAGGGTGGCCATTGCCAGGGCACTTGCCCTGCAGCCGGATATCCTTTGCTTTGACGAGCCGACCTCGGCTTTAGACCCGGAGCTGACCGGCGAAGTCCTGAAGGTGATCCGCGATCTGGCTGAAAACCACACGACGATGATCATTGTTACGCATGAGATGGCCTTTGCCCGGGACGTGGCAGACCAGGTCATCTTCATGGATGGCGGCGTGATCGTAGAGCAGGGAGATGCGAAGACTGTCATCAACAGTCCGAGAGAAGAGCGGACCAGGCAGTTCCTGGCGGGATACAGCCAGAATACGGCTGCTCCCGGCTGAAGAGGTCCGGTCAGCGCGGGTTTTGTTTAAGGTTGCTTTTAAAGCATGAATGTCTTATAATCTATGGCGTGACCGCTCCGGCGGCCGCGCCATTTTATGATTACAACGCCAAAAGTATTGAACCCATGCAAGCCTGCTTGCAGATGGGTGACAGTAAAAGAAAGGATCCATCCATGGGACAGACAGACCGCTTCAGCAGCCCGTTGTCAGAGAGATACGCGAGCCGTGAGATGCAGTACATTTTTTCACAGGATATGAAGTTCACGACCTGGCGCAGACTCTGGATCGCCCTGGCGGAGACAGAGAAGGAGCTCGGTCTTCCGATCACGCAGGAGCAGATCGATGAGCTGAAAGCCCACGTAACGGATATCAATTACGAGGTCGCGCGGGCCAGGGAAAAGGAAGTCCGCCACGACGTGATGTCCCATGTATACGCGTATGGCGTGCAGTGCCCGAAGGCAAAGGGCATCATCCACCTGGGCGCCACATCCTGCTATGTCGGTGATAATACCGATATCATCATTATGAATGAGGCGCTGAAGCTGATCCGGCGCAAGCTGGTCAACGTCATTGCGACTCTGGCAGATTTTGCTGAAAAAGAAAAGAACCAGCCGACCCTGGCATTTACGCATTTCCAGCCGGCGCAGCCGACAACGCTCGGCAAAAGGGCAACTCTGTGGATTCAGGAATTTGCCATGGACCTGCAGGACCTGGAGTATGTGCAGAGCACGCTGAAGCTGCTCGGATCGAAAGGAACGACCGGGACGCAGGCCAGTTTCCTGGAACTGTTCGAAGGAGACCAGGAGAAGGTAGACCAGATTGATCCGAAGATCGCCGAGAAGATGGGATTTTCCGCCTGTTATCCGGTCTCCGGCCAGACCTATTCCCGCAAAGTGGATACACGGGTGGTGAATATCCTGGCAGGAATCGCCGCGAGCGCCCACAAATTCTCAAATGACGTCCGGCTGATGCAG
>CAMODP010000120.1 GCA_946611445.1 uncultured Eubacterium sp. | reverse complement strand
GGAGATTTTTCTTCTGACTCACTTTTTTGCGGACAAATGAGGAGCGCAATCAAAACATAGCTATCGAAAAAAAGAGTCAGGAGAAACGTCCCCTGATTCGTCCCAACTTGAGTATAGCTAAAAAGAAAAATGAGTCAAAAGAAATGTCTCCTGACTCATCTAAGTGAGGATCCGTCCATAAGACAGCAGGCCGCAGCCGGGGCACATCCATATGGACGCATTAAGTGAGCACGTGCCCGAGACCGGCCGAATCTTAGGTGCCCGCGGAATATATACCGCGGGCATCTTAGATGAGCAGGCTCGGGCCGGCGGAGCAGCGGACAGATGGGTGTGCCCCGGCTGCGGCCTGTGTACGTCATTAAAAACTAAACCGTAAATCAATTTCAAAAGGCCGCCAGCTCCGACGTCTCACCCTCCAGCCCTTCAGAGTAGTACACCACAATCGGCATCTCATAAGTCACGATATCAAAGGCCTTTTCTGCCATTTCCGGCGGCATGTTGACGCATCCGTTTGAGCCGTCCCACAGGTAGATGTTTCCGCCAAATTCACTTCGCCACCAGGCGTCGTGCATCCCGACGCCGCCGTTGAACGGCATCCAGTAGGAGACCGGTGTGCGGTATTCGTAGTATTCGCCGACAAGCTCCGTATCCCGTTCTTTTCCCATCAGCAGGCAGGTCCCGGCCGGTGTGGCCATCTTGCCGTCCATCATGCCTGTCACTACGTCTGTCTCCAGGACCACTGCGCCGTCGACGTAGATCCACATATGCTGGCGGCTGCAGTCAATTTCTACGTAGCTGTTGCCAAAACCGTTGTTCTCTTCGGAAGTTTCCCACGAAGTCCAGACCGGTTCCCGCGTGACGACGGAGCCTGCTTCCAGCTCTCCGCGCAGCTTTTCCAGCTCTTCCTCCTGATTGAGTTCATAGCCGTAGTTGCCGCCGCCTATGCGGATATCACCCGCGCCGGTAGATGCGAATGTGCGGATTTTGCCTACTGTATTGACAGATTCTGCCAGATCCTCCACATACTCCTGCAAATGCATTTCCCAGGTGTAATCATCTTTATACGGCGATCCGTCATAATCCTCTTCCAGCCATTTCCGCATGACGGGTCCGTTCAGTACGGCTTCACGGCCGCCGGGAAGTGTATATGTTATGCTGCCCGGTACCAGTTCATTCAGCTTGTCAGCTTTTTCCTGAAGATCCTTTTCCACGGCGGTAGAAGTGCCGGGCTGTGTCTCATAGATATCCTTCATTGCAGAAAGATCCAGCGTCGTTTCTCCGTCGCCTACCGCCAGCCGTACGGCCTCCAGAACCTTGTCGGGGTACAGCATCGTGCCGGGATTCGCAGGTACGACCACATACTGCGCGTCCGCGTAATCCATGTAGGCATCCTTCGCGGGCGTCATGGACGCCACCTGCAGCTCCGGCAGAGCGTGGACAGCCCGGCGCAGCATCTGCTCGTCATACTCCGCAGACAGGGCGACTGTCAGCGGCGCGGGAGCCTCCGGTTCCTCGCCTTTCAGCATCAGCTGGTACAGCTGCTCCGTATCCTGTTCCTTCAGCAGACTGCTCACCATATCGCCCGCCACATAATGGAAGCCGATGTCAGCGCCGCTGATGGTTTCCATACGGTTCTCACGGAATATCAGATTCAGGGTATAATCTGCGGACGCGGCGAGAAGGGCATCCTCAGCCTGCTCTGCGGTCTTGCCGGAGACATCGATCCCGTTAATCTTTGTTCCTTCAAGAAAATGCGTCTCATAGGTCTCCACAGAGCCCCGGATCCGTCGAAGGCGCACGGCAGCCAGGCCCAACAGGATGATGGCCGCGACCATGACGAGGCCGCCTGCCAGGAGAAGAAGGCGTTTTGTCTTCCTGCTCAGCTTCGGAATGCGCAGATTACCGGTGTTCAGATTGCCCAGTTTCATTTTTTGCCCTGCTTTCTATTTAATATATGATATTAGAGGGGGAGTTATTTTTTTGAGTATAGCATACGGCATAGATAATTGGCGATAGTATACGGCAAAGAATTACTTATTTATTGAAGGGGATTCTTTTCCGACGGCACAGAATAAGCAGCACAAAGGCAGCCGCCATGCTCAGTGCCAGCCCCGGCAGCAGCCCGGGCGTAAGATAGCGGAATACGACATGATGCTCACCGGGTCCGAGACGGACCGTCATGAAGGCTTCATCTGCCCGCTGAACCGGCACGGACACGCCGTTGTCTGTGGCGGTCCATCCTTCTGACCAGGGAACAGAGAGAAAGAGCCATGTGCCTTCATCAGTTGAAATGTCACAGCTGTACCGGTTTGTCTCACAGACGATGTTTTCAGCGACGCTGTCCAATCTGTCCAGGTTGTTCTGAATAGATTCAACAGAACGGCGGTATACGCGGATATCTCCGATCGTGTAAGTTCCCGGTGTCTGGAAGGTGATCTGCAGACGGTCGAAGGGCTCCTCTACGATACCGAGATTCAGAAGCCAGTGAGTCTTTCCGCCATAATAGGGATTGTACCAGGTACTGCCACGGAAGCTGTCCGAGGCGTTTTGTACGGGGGTGCCGCCTGACAGGGCACTGACACTGACTGCGTAACCTTCCCGCTCGCCATTTTCAAAAGATATATCATCGAAATAGATATAATACTCTCCGGCGCCTGGATCTGCGGCAACAGCATCTGCTCCGGTTTCTGCTTTCGCGGCATGCGGCTCCAGTGTCAGCTTCCCGTCCGCGGCGCTGACCTGGACGATATAGGCAGCAGAACCGTCGGTCCCGGCTTCTACAGAGAGGTTTTCTTCAGAGAGTATGGCAAAATCAACAGCGGAACTGTCCACATCCAGGTCATCGATTTCTGTATACGCCTGCGCACTATCATTGCCGATACCGGTTGTTTGCGCATTCTCGGGTTCAATGGCGGCGTCTGTGCCGGTCCCTGCGGGCACGACGGCCTGCAGGAGGACCTGCTGCCTTTCGATGGGAGAGAGCTGTTTCCAGTCTGCCTCTGCGACGGCATGTTCAAATGTCAGGAACGGAGGGCGGTACTTGTCGGAACGGTATGACCGGACAGTTGTCTCTGTTCCGTCTGCGGCGGATCGGATGACAGTTTCTGCCTCCTGCTCCGCGAAGCCGGCCGGAAGAATCGGGTTGTCCGCCGAAGTGAAGAAATGGTTGACGGCCATCAGGGCTTCCGGCTCGCTGCGCCGGTCCAGACCTCCGTAGGAGTAGGTCGAGGCGCTGGTATTCATGGCCAGGCTGTTGTGGAAGCGATCGATATAATCATTATACATACTTATATAAAAGTTCATACCGCTGGCGCCGTACAGCCAGGTCGCGTTACGCATCTGTCCCACGCCGTACCGGTCAAACCGGGAGCCGTCAGAAAGATCCAGCTGACGCAGGAGCGGAAGTCCTCCCGTGTTCAATGCCGTTTCATAGGCTGTGCCGGTAGGTGTCATCCGTGTGAGCCGGCAGCCATAGTTGTCGGAATTCGCGAAATACGCGCCGCAGGTCACGGATATGCAGGTAAACAACATGCAGACAGCCGGGACCGTCAGAGGCTTCTTCCGGAAAAGTGCCGGAATGCAGACGCATGCCGCGCCAGCCGCGAGCAGCGCGTAAGCCGTAAGGAAAGGGCGGCCCTTCTCGTGGAACAGGAGAATGGCCACACATCCGTATATCCCTGTCAGAACCAGAATCCCTGCGGCGTGCCGGCGCGACAGGTTCCGCAGGAGGGGCAGGGCGAGAACGGCCATATAGGAGATCAGCAGCGCATAGGCCCAGACCCAGCGGTTCGCGGTATAGCTGAAGCCGTTCATGACATGTGCCGCATAAGGAATGCAGAGGGCAGCTGTCATCAGCACAAACTCTGCCTTGATCCTCCGGTACCTGCCCGGCGCCGTCAGGACGACAGCTGTACCCAGGAAACCGGCGGCGCCGAATCCAATCAGGCAGTCGCGGTACTGCATATTGCAGTATGTCAGGAAACCGCAGAAAAGATCCCGGTAATACTGCCGGCTGTAGAGCATGGGAAGGTAATGCGGCAGGTCCAGCCTGCCGGCATTCAGCATGACCAGGAGGTTCGGCAGAAAACCGACTGCGGACAGGCAGAAGGCCAGCACAGAACAGAGGAAAAACCGCATGACAACAGAGACGGAGGCCCGCAGATCACAACGCAGACGGTGGTCGGTAAGAATAGATATAACCGCATATAACAAGATGAAAATGCACATCATGTAGGCAAAATAGAAATAACTGACCAGGCTGAAGGCCAGCATGCAGACATACAGCACCGGCCTGCCTTCATCCAGAAGGAGATCAGCCCCCAGCAGAAGCAGAGGAAAGATGTACATCGGATTCAGGAAGAACGACTGGTCAAAGCCGATGCTTGCCGTCGCGGTGAAGGTGTAGAGCACGGCACCGCAAAGGACTGCAGCTCGGCTGTGACACCGTCTGCGGGCGAAGAGGATAAACGCCAGTCCGGCCGCGTAATATTTGGCCGTGAGCATAACGGCGAATGCCTGCTCCCCGTATATGGAAGGGACAAAGAACGAAATCCAGTTGAACGGATCCCAGATATAGGCGGCCAGCGTAGTGGGAATATCCGCCCCGTATCCGATGGCCGGATTCCACAGAGGAATTACCAGACGATGCTCCGTCAGCAGCGTGCGAATGACGGATCTCCCCCAGCGGCCCAGATAGACAAAACCCAGATAGTGCTGGTCGAAGCCGTCATAGCTGCGGAAAAAGCTGCGGTGATGCGCCAGAAGGAATACAAAATAGCAGCAGAAAAAAAGGACAGCAAAGAGCAGGCTGTACGGAAGTATAAAGTCTTTTAACGGCTGTTTTCTGCCTGGTCTGTCCGGTGTTCGATGCGGCATGGAGCGTCCCCTTGTTTTCATGCTGTTTTTTTGCTGCTTTTTACACAATCTTTTAATTTGAAAAAACAGCCCCCTTACAAGCGGGCCTGACGGTACTGTTTTGTTCAAATTCCGCTTGGTTCTGGGTCTGGAATGATTTTATCACGGTTTACGAAATATGAACAGCATGCACAAAAAAATAGCCGGAAAACACCTGAAACTGATGGTGGTAAACGGTTGCGCAAAAGGCTGAGATGTGCTATGCTAATTCATGCTGTAATAGCTTTGTAACAATTACGGCGAAGTAACTGTAAACCCCATCTAACATAAGCATGGAGACAGAAAGGTGAAAAAGAAGAAGAAATGCTTGTTGTTTTCGGCAGCAGGTCTGATCGCCACGCTGATGTTCAGTGCAGTGATCGTATCTGCAGACGTAGAAGGAGGTGATACGATTCCTGAAGGGACCGCCGTGGTTGAAGCTTCAGGAACAGAAAATGCAGCAGATGGAACTGTCGTGACCGTACCGGCCGCACCGGCAGCGGAACCCGTATCGACAGTGGGGCTCACACCGGCAGAGGAACCTGGACAGACAGGAGTACCCGCACCGGCAGCGGACCCTGCAATGGCAGCGGAACCTGGACAGACAGGAGTACCCGCACCGGCAGCGGACCCTGCAGTGGCAGCGGATCCTGAACAGACAGGAGTAACCGCACCGGCAGAGGAACCTGCACCGGCAGCGGAACCTGAACAGACAGGAGCACCTGCACCGGCAGCGGAACCCGCATCGGCAGTGGATCCTGTACAGACAGGAGATCCT
>CAMODP010000119.1 GCA_946611445.1 uncultured Eubacterium sp. | reverse complement strand
TTCCCCGGATGCGTCCGAAAACGGCGCAGGGGAAGACCTGGCAGAGACATCCGGGAACAATCCGTAAACAGCTGAATGATAACGGCTGCAGCAGAAAAGGAGGGACAGATGAAGAGAGGGCAGAAGCTGGGGACAGACATGGAGAACAGGCTGTATGAATATATGGACTGGGCTGCCATCGAGGCTGTCGTATACGCGGAAGAAGCGCACCCTGAGAAGCTGCTGGGCCCGCATGTGACAAAGGACGGCGTGCTGCTGCAGGCCTTTTTCCCGGGAAGGAAAGAGGTCAGCGTGAAGCTGCGCGGCGGTCGGGAAATTCCGATGATCCGGGAAGATGACGAGGGATATTTCGCCATTCTCCTCGACGCGCGGCGCGTCCCTGCCTACACCTATATCCTGAAGGCATGCGGCAGTCTCCCGGAGATCGAGACAGCGGATCCGTATTCTTTTGGTCCGCAGATAACGGCCAGAGAAGAACGCAATTTTCTGGCGGGCACATGGTATACTGCCGGAGACCGGCTCGGCGCGCATCTTGTGACCATCAATGAGACACAGGGCGTCCTCTTTGCCGTCTGGGCGCCGAATGCCCTGCGCGTATCCGTAGTAGGTGATTTTAATAACTGGGACGGCCGCGCCTGTCCGATGATCAGACGGGAGAGCGGCATTTTTGAACTGTTTATCCCCGGCCTGCAGGCGGGCGCCCTCTATAAATATGAACTGAAGCTGCAGACAGGACTCGTATACCTGAAGACGGATCCCTGCGGCAGCGCTTTCCAGGTGATGCCGGACACGGCTGCGGTGGTCGCTGACCCGGAACCTTTTGACTGGAAAGACCAGAGCTGGATGGACATCCGCATCGCGCGGCAGGCAAAGGACGCGCCCATTGCCGTATATGAAGTGGATATGAGCGCTCTGGCGGAGGTGTTCCCGGATTTCAGAGAAGACACGCAGGGAGAACGGCAGCAGCCGGGCCAGGAAGAGACGGATGCAGCCGCCGGAGTGACGTTCCGGACGGCGGCCCCCGTTCTTCGGGAGCATCTTGTCAGAAACGGGTATACCCATGTGGAGTTCCTTCCGCTGGCGGAATATCCGCTGGATGAGTCGCACGGGTTCGGAAGCAGCGGCTTTTTTGCGCCGACCTCCCGGTATGGCACGCTGCAGGATTTCTGCTTTCTGGTAGATATGCTTCACAGAGCCGGAATCGGGGTGCTGATGGACTGGCAGCCGGGTTTCTTTGCCCGGGGAAACGATTTCCTGTCTGCGTTTGACGGAACCTGCCTGTACGAGCATCTGAATCCGAAACAGGGTGTCCACCCGTTCTTTAACACACATATCTTTAATCTCGGACGCAAGGAGGTCATAAGCTTCCTGCTGTCCAGCGCGCTTTTCTGGCTGAGAACCTGTCATCTGGACGGCCTGCGCGTGCCGGAGCTGGATTCCATGCTGTATCTGGACTACGGCAAATCATACGGACAGTGGGTTGCGAACATGTACGGGGGCAATGAGAACCTGGAGGCGGAGGCGTTTATCCGCAGGCTGAATTCTGTCATACACAGCGAACTGCCCGGCGTCATCACGATTGCGGAAGAACGCTCCGGCTGGCCGGCCGTAACGGGGCCGGTATCAAAGGAGGGCCTGGGTTTTGACTACAAGTGGAACAACGGCTGTGTAGACGATTACATGCGCTATATACAGCTGGATCCCCTGTTCCGGGGGGCGCACCAGGATGACCTCACATTCAGTATGGTCTATATGTACGCCGAGCGGTTTATGCTGGCGCTTTCCCACCGGGAGGCGGAAAACAGGCCGGATACCATCAGGAGGATGATGCCCGGTTCGAAGGAGAGCCTGAAGCTGGCCAATCTGCGCCTGACGCTGTCTTATCTGGTCACGCATCCCGGCAAGAAGCTGTTCTATATGGGCACGGATCTGCCGGAATTCATGCCGGATCTGCTGAAGCTCTACACCAGCCATCCGGCGCTGTTCCGGTCGGATGAAACCAGTGACGGGTTTGAGTGGATCAGCAATCTGGACACGGAAAAGAGCCTGCTCGTCTATGTCCGCAGGGCGGAACAGGCAAATGATCTGCTGCTTGTGGTCTGCAATTTCTCCAATGTGGAATATGACAGCCTGCAGGTAGGCGTACCGCTGCCGGGACGCTATAAGGAGATCTTCAATTCCGATGCCCTGCAGTACGGCGGCAGCGGGGCCGTGAATCCGCGTGTGAAGCTGTCCAGAGCCGAGGAAAAAGATGAGAGACCGTATTCCATCCGGATCAAGGTGCCCCCGCTGGGCACGGCGGTATTCTCCCTCAGGACAGAGGAAGCTGCGATGCGGCACAGGAAAACCGCCTGAACATTCAAGTCCGGCAGCGCCGGACTTGCGCCGGGCTGCGCGTCAGCTCTGCTGACAAAATTCCCCTGCGCAGCCCTGGCATCCGCCGGAGGCATACTCAGAAGGAGAATGGACTCCCTCCTGAGATGATTTGTTTTCTCCACCGGCAGAGGAAGAGGCCATCTCCTTCTGGGTATTATTTGCGGCAAAAATGGAAATTCACGTTGCTTTTTTCTGCACGGCGTGTTATCATCCTGTGTGATGAATCGTTGATGATAAGAGAGTGGGCCTCACCGGTCCGCTCTCTTGCGTTCTGAGCAAAAACCGCAAGCTGTCTGAGGCGGGTGACATACCGCCGTGCAGCGGAGCTTGCCGGTTACGGTACGGGAAGACTGCGTCCGCAGGGCGCAGCGGTAAAGGAGAGAGATGGGCAGCCGGAAGGATGGAATAGAGAGCCGCACAGAAAAGCTGCTGATGCCGATCCTCGACGAGGCCGGGTTCGAGCTGGTTGATCTGGAATACGTCAGAGAGGCCGGCACGTGGTACCTGAGAGCCTACATAGACAAGGAAGGCGGCATCACCGTTGATGACTGCGAGCACGTCAGCAGGGCGCTGGAGAAGCATCTGGATGAAGAGGACTTTATCCAGGATGCCTATATACTGGAGGTCAGCTCGCCCGGGCTTGGCAGGCCCCTGAAGAAGGAGAAGGATTACGTCCGTTCCATGGGAAAGCGGCTCGAGATCCGAACCTTCAGGCCTGTTGAGCATGAGAAGGAATTTTACGGCGTGCTGAAGCATTACGATGCCGATACCGTCACGATCGAGACAGATGAGGGCCGGGAGATGTGTTTTGACAGAAAAGACCTGGCGCTTATCAGACTTGCATTTGACTTTTGACAGATACAGAACAGTTCCGGAGGAAAAAGGAAAAAAGATGAACACTGAGTTACTCGAAGCGATCAACATTCTGGAGAAGGAGAAGAACATCAGCAGAGGGGTGATCCTGGAAGCGATCGAACAGTCCCTTATGCAGGCATGCAAGAACCATTTCGGCAATAATGAAAATATCACGGTCCGGATAGACCCGGAGACCTGTGACTATCATATAGTATCCAGCCGGGAGGTCGTCCCGACCAGAGACGATGTCATGGATCCGGCGCTGGAAATCGCGCTGGAGGATGCCCTGGTGACAGACCCGTCCCTGCAGGTGGGAGATTTTGTCAATGTGGAGATTCCATCCAAACAGTTCGGACGGATCGCCACGCAGAACGCGAAGAATGTGATCCTTCAGAAGCTCCGTGAGGAAGAAAGACGTTCCCTGTACAACCAGTACTATGAGAAAGAACACGATATCGTCACCGGTGTGGTGCAGAGATACATAGGAAGGAACGTCAGCATCAATCTGGGCAAGGCAGACGCGCTCCTGACAGAGAATGAGATGGTCCGCGGCGAAACCTTCCGCCCGACACAGAGAGTAAAGGTATACATCCTGGAGGTCCGCGATACGCCGAAAGGACCGAAGATCCTGGTTTCCCGCACGCATCCGGAGCTGGTCAAGCGCCTGTTTGAGGAAGAGGTGGCTGAGATCCGCGAAGGCATCATCGAGATCAAGGCCATTGCGCGTGAAGCAGGATCCCGGACGAAGATCGCGGTGTGGAGCAATGATCCCGACGTGGACGCTGTCGGCGCCTGT
Organism: uncultured Eubacterium sp.; assembly: GCA_946611445.1. Classification (GTDB taxonomy): domain Bacteria; phylum Bacillota; class Clostridia; order Lachnospirales; family Lachnospiraceae; genus Bilifractor. The sequence goes on along the minus strand of CAMODP010000119.1, from coordinate 1,811 downwards.
GTAGGTGTCAACGGATCCCGCGTCAACATGATCGTAGATGAACTGGACGGAGAGAAAATCGATATTATCAGCTGGGACGCCAATCAGGCTTACCTGATCGAGAACGCGCTGTCGCCTGCGAAGGTAATTGCGGTCATGGCGGATCCGGATGAGAAGACAGCCCTGGTCGTGGTGCCGGATTACCAGCTTTCCCTGGCGATCGGCAAGGAAGGACAGAACGCGCGTCTTGCGGCGCACCTGACCCAGTTCAAGATTGATATCAAGAGCGAGACGCAGGCCAGAGAAGAAGGCATCTTCGACGATTATTACGAGGAAGATGAATATGAGTACGAAGACGAGGCCGGCGCGTCCAGCGAGGATTCTGAAGAAGATATGACCGGTGAGGAATCCGAAGGGGAATACACGGAACCCGCTGAAGAAGAGGCTCCGGCAGAAGAAGAGGAGTCGTAAGCAGACATGAATCAGAAAGGACCGCGCCCCCAGCCGGTGCGCAGATGTGTCGGCTGCGGTGAACGACGGGCAAAGAAAGAACTGATCCGGGTAGTGCGGACACCAGAGGGAGACATCATCCTGGACAGAACGGGGCGGGCCAACGGCAGAGGCGCCTATATCTGCCCCTCTCCGGACTGCCTCACGAAGGCCGCCCGGAACAGGGGGCTGGAACGGTCCCTGGGCGTCGGAATCCCCGAAGCGGTCACCGAAGAACTGCGGAAGGAGCTCATGTGAACCGGAACAGCGGAACAGATAAGGCGGCATCCATGCTCTCCCTGGCACAGAAAGCCGGCCGCATCGCCGGCGGCGGGTTTGCCGCAGAAAAGGCGATACGGGGAGGAGAGGCTCATCTGGTCATACTGGCCGCGGATGCCTCAGATAATACAAAGAAAAAGTATACCAACATGGCTGCGTGGCATCACGTTCCGCTGCAGGAATTCCTGGACAGAGAGGAACTGGGAAGGCGGATCGGGAAAGCAGAGCGCTCCGTGCTGGCAGTGACGGATCCGCATTTTGCGGAAGCCATACAGAAACAGTTGATATTGCAGTAACATTCAGCGTGGCTGAACAGTTACGTGTTACGAAGGAATTACCGTACAGCGGGAAAGGTCGGTGTAATAACTTGGCAAAGAGCAGAATTCATGAACTCGCAAAAGAACTGGAAGTAGACAGCAGACAGATCCTGGACTATCTTCAGAAAAAAGGCGTAGAGGTCAAAAACCACATGAGTACGCTGGAAGAAGAGCAGGAGGCTATGATCCGGAAGGTGTTCGGACCGGAGAAAAAGGCACCGGCGGCAGAAGCCGCTGAGACGGAAAAAACAGAGCCGGTCAAGAAGAAAAAGAAGATCATGGCCGTATTCCGCCCGCAGAACGCTTCCAGTAAGGAAGGGAAGAATTTTCACAGGCAGGCCGGAAGCGCCCAGACTGCGGGCAGAAGTGACCGCAGAGAAGGACAGGGCCGTACGCAGAGACCGGCCGGCGGCGCTAAGGCGCCGAATACGCCCCTGGTAAAGGTACCCCGTCCGCAGCCGATGTTCCGGAATACGGAGCCTCCGCAGCCCAAGAAGCCGCTTCCGAAGAAGAATCCCCGCCCGGCCGCCGAGGCAGAGCAGGCCGCTCTGCGCGCAGAAGCGGAGATTGCCGCGGAGAATACTGCTCTTCCCGAGACAGCAGCTGCTGCACCTGCCGCAGAGGTTCGCGGAGAAGCGCCTGCTGTAAATACTGCCGGAGCTGTCTCTCAGGCTGCGGATTCCGTACGGAATACGGCGGAGGAAAAAACCGTGCCTGAAACCCGGGAGGCAAAGACAGCTGATCAGC
>CAMODP010000118.1 GCA_946611445.1 uncultured Eubacterium sp. | reverse complement strand
CGCAGCGTCGGTACTTAGCGAAAGCTTGCTTGAGCTTTAGTACCGCTACGCGAGGACAGAGCGCGAGCGTTTCCCGAATGGGTATTGCTGTCTGGCAGTGCCGGGGCGGCTGTCGTTTCCAGTCTGAAACCGTATCCCTTACTTATCCCTCCAGATGATCCTTCCTTTGCTCAGATCATAGGGTGAGAGTTCCATTGTCACCTTGTCTCCCGGAAGAATGCGGATGAAGTTCATGCGCAGCTTGCCGCTGATATGCGCCAGCACGACATGCTTGTTTTCCAGCTCAACGCGGAACATGGCATTGGGAAGCTTCTCCAGTACGACTCCCTCTACTTCGATTACATCTGTTTTGGACATGTCTGTCCCTCCTTTTCTTTGATCGCTTTGCGTATATCTTCGTCTCTCAGGCTCTGCTGCTGTCTGATCCGCTCTGCCACTGCCGCAGAGATCTCAAAATCCGGCTGCAGGTGCTTGCGTTTTTTCTTTTTTGGACGATCTGTCGTCCGCAATCTGCCGTCTGCCAGCAGCAAGCTGTCCCCTGTTCTCTCCAGGACCACATAGAGCCTGCCTTTGTCATGACCCGCAAGGCTTCGTGCAAACATGCCCGTTTCCAGTTCTCTCATGCCTTACGTCTCCGCCGCCGGCTCTGTATGCCAGTACAGGGATTTCCAGTCCTCTGACAGCGTCAGGATCTCCGGATCTCCCTCTGTGATCAGAATGGTATTTTCATAATGAGCTGCCAGAGAATTATCTGCCGTGACGACCGTCCAGTCGTCGTCCAGCCATTCGACCTCCCAGGTTCCGGCGCTGATCATGGGTTCAACCGCCAGCGTCATGCCCGGCTGCAGCCGGATGCCGCGGCTCTTCATGATAAAATTCGGAATCTGCGGGTCCTCATGCAGATGTGTCCCGATTCCGTGGCCGACCAGGTCCCGCACGACACCGTATCCGAAGGATTCGGCATAGGCGCCGATGGCATTGGATATCTCGTGCAGGTGATGTCCCGCCCTCGCGTAACGGATCCCTTCGAAGAAACTCTGCCGGGTCACATCCATCAGCTTCTGTGCCTCCGGCGTAATCTGTCCTACTGCGAAGGTACGTGCCATGTCAGAGTGATACCCTTCATAGATCAGGCCGGCATCCAGGCTGATGATGTCACCTTCCTTCAGTATTGTCTTTTTCTTCGGGATGCCGTGCACGACCTCTTCGTTCACTGAAGTGCAGATGGATGCCGGATACCCGTTGTAATGCAGGAAATTCGGCACGCCTCCGCAGGCGCGGATCTCTTTTTCTCCTTCTCTGTCGATCTCCCATGTGCTGATCCCGGGCTCTATCATCCCGGCCAGGTGGCTGAAGATTCCCTCCAGCAGCCTGCAGGATTCCCGCATCAGCTCTATCTCACGGGCGCTCTTGATTGTCACTGACATATGTCGTCTCCATTCTTCTTCGTGTTCCGTCTCAGCCAAGAATGCCGGTGATATCTCCGAACACCTTGTCTATATCCTGGGTGCCGTCTACAGAGCGCAGGACACCTGCCTTTGTATAATAGTCAATCAGCGGCTGTGTCTGCGCGTGATAGACATCCAGACGCTTCTGAACGGTTTCCGGCTTGTCGTCGTCCCTGAGCACCAGCTCCTTGCCGCAGACATCGCAGATTCCCTCTTTTTTCGGCGGATTGAAGGAGACATGATAGGTCGCGCCGCAGGCCAGGCAGGCACGGCGTCCGCCCATGCGGTTGACGATGTTCTCATCCGGCACATCGACATCGATGGCATAATCCACGCTCTCGCCGCGGGCCTTCAGGGCTGCAGTAAGCGCCTCTGCCTGCGGGATCGTGCGCGGGAATCCGTCGAGTACATAACCCTTTGCCGCATCCGGCTGCGCAATCCGGTCTACAACCAGATCACAGGTCAGCTCATCCGGAACCAGCAGTCCCTGGTCCATATATTCTTTTGCCTTTTTTCCGAGTTCCGTGCCGTTCTTGATGTTTGCGCGGAAAATATCACCGGTGGAAATGTGAGGAATGCCGTACTTGTCAGCAATCATTTTGGCCTGCGTGCCTTTGCCGGCTCCCGGAGCCCCGAGCATAATGATCTTCATAGTGGTAACCCTCCTTTACAATATGCGTGCCGGACAGAATCTTCCGGACCGCGCCGATTCATATGCATACTTAGTCATTGTACTATAAAACACGGAGAATTGCATCATAAAAAAAGAAAAACGGGGACGTAAAAAAAGCGCCGTCGCACAGAGAGATCCGTCAGGGAAACACTTGCTCTCTGTCCTCGCGCAGCGGTACTAAACTCAGGCAAGCCTTCGCCAAGTACCGGCGCTGCGGAGGTTCCCTTTTGGATCTCTCTGTACTCCGGGCGCTGACACAACAGCCTATTCACTTTTCATTCAGCTTTCAGAGCCCTTCTCCGCTGCCGGTGTGCGGGATTTTATGACCAGGACCACCAGCAGGATGAGTACCAGGCCGCAGGGCAGCGCCACCAGAAATGTCTTGGTGAAGCCGGCGATGAGGTAGGCAATAAAGGATACAGCAGCCACTGTCATGGCATAGGGCAGCTGGGTCGTTACATGGTTCATATGGTTGCACTGGGCGCCGGCCGATGACATGATGGTCGTATCGGATATGGGTGAGCAGTGGTCGCCGCAGACAGCGCCGGCCATGCAGGCTGACATGGCAATGATCATCATCCGGTAGTCGCCGTTCTCAAATACATGGACAACGATCGGAATCAGAATGCCGAAGGTGCCCCAGGATGTACCTGTCGCGAAGGACAGGAAAACAGCGATGAGGAAGATAATGCACGGCAGGAAGCTCATAAATCCGGCAGCCGAGCCTTCCACAAGAGCCGCCACGTATTCTTTTGCGCCGAGGCTGTCTGTCATGGCTTTCAGGCTCCACGCGAAGGTGAGGATCAGGATCGGAGAAACCATTGCCTTGAAGCCTTCCGGCACACACTGCATGCACTCTTCGAAGCTCAGTACTTTTCTCACCAGATAGAGAATGAGGGTGATCACCAGACCGAAGAAGGATCCGTATACCAGACCGATGGATGCGTCACTGTTGGCGAAGGAGTCGATGAAGCTCTCGCCGGAGAAAAAGCCTCCTGTATAGATCATGCCGATGACGCAGCAGATTACCAGCGCCACCACGGGGATCACCAGATCAATCACCTTGCCTTTTGCACTGATCTTCTGCTCTGCCTCATTGGCGTACGGACGGTCTTCTGTAGTGAACAGGTCGCCCTTCAGGGCGTTTTTCTCATGCAGGGCCATCGGGCCGTAGTCTGTCTTTGTTCCTGCAAGGACAAACATCATGATGATGGTCAGCAGGGCGTAGAAGTTGTACGGGATGGTCTGGATAAACAGCGCGATGCCATTCTGACCCTCAACAAAGCCTGAGACGGCTGCCGCCCAGGAAGATATCGGTGCGATGATACAGACCGGCGCGGCTGTCGCGTCGATCAGGTATGCCAGCTTCGCGCGGGAAATGTTGTGTTTGTCAGTGACAGGCCGCATGACGGATCCGACGGTCAGGCAGTTGAAATAGTCATCGATAAAGATCAGCATGCCCAGCACGATTGTGGCGCACTGCGCCCCGACGCGGCTCTTGATATGCTCTGAAGCCCAGGCTCCAAAAGCTGAAGACCCGCCGGCACGGTTCATCAGGGCTACCAGGATGCCCAGAATCACCAGGAAAACCAGGATGCCGACATTGTAAGAATCAGACAGCACCGAGATCACGCCGTCCTGAAAGATGTGGTTGACGGTTCCCTCAAAACTGAAGCCGGAGTACAGCAGGCCGCCGGCAATGATGCCGATGAACAGGGAACTGTACACCTCTTTGGTCGCGAGAGCCAGTGCAATGGCAATCACCGGCGGCACCAGTGCCCAGAAGGTCTGCTGCACCGTTTCCGCATTGGTTGAGAAAGCGGCTATGATCATCGCCACCACGACGACAATAACGCCGCACCCCAGTGCCAGAAGGTTCTTTTTAAATGCACTTTCTTTCATAATGCTCCTCCTCTTGCGGGCGCCTCCGCGATGTTTTCACAGAAAGACCCGGATATTCTGAAAACAACATTATTGTAATCGAGAGAGGAATGTATGTCAATGCCGTTTTAAAGCGTTAAACTGCAGAATCACATATAAGAAGAAAGAAAAGCGGCAAGCGCATAGCACACCGGCTGGTGCAGCAGGTAAATCCAGATACTCTTTCTCCCCACAGGCGTGAGAAGGGGAATATATCTGCGCGCTGCCGTCTGTACTCCGGGATGTCTGCGAAACAGCATCTGGAAATAATAACCGCACAGAAACAGGAAATACCAGGGCAGAAGCGGGAAATAATCGCTGGACCGGAATCCCGCGTACGGGAATCCCAGAAGCGTCATCGGCTTCCATGTATAGAGAATCCGGGGAACCTCCGCCAGATGAATGCCGGCGCATCCGATATACCCGAGCTGCAGGTCCTGTGTCAGAAGGAACAGCGCAAAAGCCGCTGCCATACCTGCCGACGCCGGGATTTTCCGCAGCAGGCTGTCCAGCGGAATTGTCAGCAGGACCGCGCATCCGTAGAAATTCAGGATGCCGAACCAGATCGCCTCCTCCGGCAGGAACAGCCACATGACGAGGGAAATCACACAGCCGCAGAAATTCAGGAAAAGACCTCTCTGCAGGTTTTTCTGCTTTCCCCATGTCCACACGAAACCCGAAACCAGTATGAACGTCCAGCAGATACACTGCTGCCAGACGCGGACAGGGAGCAGCCAGTACCAGCTGCCGTCCCCCTGAAAAATAGCGTACCAGTCAAAAAGGAAATGAAAGGCAATCATATTGATGACCGCCAGCCCGCGGATCCCGTCAACCAGATGATATCTCATATTTATTTGTTCTTTCATACCTACAACCTTGACATCAGTCCGTTGATGACCTGCTCCGTGAGGAAAAGCGCGCCCCGGATGCCCAGATGGGTTTTCGTCACCAGATCTGTGTAGCCCATGCCGGGATTGCTGATCTCAATTCCGCAGAAAGCCCGGCCGCGCGTCTTCAGCATCGCGATCGTATTGGCATTGCCGAAAACCAGCTCCGCGTCCGTATCCGTCATCGGCTTGCGCAGGGCAGCTGCCACCAGTCCTTCCGCTGACGCAGAAACCGCTTCCGACGGCAGTTCTCCCTCAGTCACGGCCAGGACATCCGGCACCATTCCCAGATATTCCTGCAGAAACGAAGCGTAAGAGAAGACCTCACTGGCACTGCCTTCCACGGCAAAGAGTGTTCCTTCCGGCAGACCGCTTATTTCGTGAATCGGACGAAGGCGTGAAAACGCTTTTGCCCTGGCACGCCTGCTCTCCTCCAGAACCGGTTCGGCCGATGTGCCGGTCTGAGCTGCGATATCCCTGAATAATGCCTCGGTTCCGGCAAAGCCGACAGGCAGTTCCGGACAGAGCAGATATGGCATCTGCAGCTCCCGGCGCAGCAATTCCGCCGCATCCCTTCCCCGTTCCGGATATAGGACGATATTCAGGTCGGCCTCCGGTATCCGGCAGATTTCGTCCACGGTGCAGCCGGCAGAGAGTGCACAGTTGACCCGGATCCCCATACTGCCGAGCAGCCGGACCAGTTCCTCCAGATCTCCTTCAAAATAGCGCTGCCACACCGACAGCCCCAGCAGATTCACGGATATCCCTGTTTTCTCTTCCTGAGAATCCTTCTCCGGCGATTCTTTCTCCCGCGGTTCTTTCTTCGGCGATCCTGTCTTTTTCCAGACGTCTAGGAATCCCTGTCTGCAGATTTCTTCCGTCGCAAGACGATATCCGTCACAGAAATTTT
>CAMODP010000117.1 GCA_946611445.1 uncultured Eubacterium sp. | reverse complement strand
AAGCCATCGTCAGCCAGCGCGAAGTGTTTATCGATACGCCGGGTTATCTGGAGTCTCTTCGCTCTGCTTTGCGCGAGAGTCCGGATGTCATTCTGCTCGGCGAAATGCGTGATTACGACACCATTTCTTCAGCAATCACGGCGGCGGAAACCGGTGTGCTGCTGTTCAGCACCCTGCACACGAGCAGTGCGGCCAACACGATCAACCGAATCGTGGACGTCTTCCCGGCCAACCAGCAGCTGCAGGTGCGCGGCCAGCTGGCGCAGCTGATCCGCGGTGTGGTCTGTCAGCAGCTGATCCCTTCAGAGGATGGGCATCTGCTGCCAGTGTTTGAAGTATTGAAGTCCAATCCGGCGATCCAGAACATGATCCGCGAGGGCAAGATGCATCAGCTGGATTCGGCCATGCAGGCGAACGCGGCCGAAGGCATGTGTACGATGGACGGCAGCCTGATGGAACTTGTCCGTCAGGGACGGATTTCAAAAGAGACGGCGCTGTCCGTCTGCAACAATTATGAATTTATGAGCAAGCGGCTGGGAGTGTAGACTTTCCGCCCCATAGAAGGGAAAAGAGCCCGGCGGGGCCACGGGAAATAGAAAAGGAAGGGAATCCGTTACCCCAGAGAGAGGATAAGGGCCCGGCGGGGCCACGGGAAATAGAAAAGGAAGGGAATCCGTTGCCCTGCAGAGAGAAAAGAAGCTCAGGGGGGCCACGGAAAATAGAGAGGGAAGGGAATCCGTTGCCCCAGAGAGAAAAAAGGGCCTGGCGGGGCCACGGGAAATAGAGAGAGGAAGGCAAACCGTTGCCCTGCAGAGAGAAAAGGAGCTCAGAGGGGCCACGGAAAACCGAGAGGGAAAGAAAAGCGTGAAGAAAACGGTGAAACAACTCGAAAATCCAGATCAAAATGCATGAATAAGGAGGATACGTATGACGATAGAGGAATTGAAAGTGCTGGGAGTCAATACGGAAGAAGGTCTTGGAAGATGTATGAACAACGAAGCGTTCTATCTGCGGTTGGTGAAGATGGCAGTGGATGACGACGGCTATGCACGGCTGCGGGCAGCCATCGAGGCGCATGATCTTGACGAAGGATTCGAGCGGGCGCATGCGCTGAAGGGCATGTTGGGCAATGTCTCGCTGACAAACCTGCTGGATCCGATCCTTGAGATGACAGAGGCGCTGCGAGCGCGCGAAGACCGGGATTACAGCGGGCTGCTGGACAAGATGGATGAGGAGCTGGAGAAACTGCGGGCGCTGTAAGCGGCCGCTTTTTTAATATTCCCGATTTATTTGTATGATTCTCTTACTTTTTCTTATGCTTTTTCCTGGGGGCAATCGCAAAAGCGGAAGAGAGAAAAACGAAGAGAAATAATAAAAAGGCAGAGACGAAGCAAAATACAGAGAAGAAGTTGCAGGGAAAAACAGTTAGAAAAAGAAAGTGAGAAATATATGCCGCATGGTGGAGTGCCGGGAGGGCCCTTGGGATTTGGCCGGGGAGGAAAATTTCTTTCCGAGGAAGAAAAGGCAAATCAGCCGAAAGTCACGTAGGAACTGCTTGTCCGGGTGTTTTCGTATCTGAAGCCATACTGGAAGCAGCTGATCATCACGCTGCTCTGCATTGTGGCTTCGTCTGTGCTGACGCTGCTGCCTTCGATCCTGACGGGGCGGATCATCGACGAGGGCCTGATCGGGCGCGATTTCCGGCGGCTGATCATTTTGATCATCCTGTCGCTGGCCGTGACGGCGGCCGCCAACCTGATCGGGGTGGCGGAGAGCTATCTGAATACGTGGATCGCGCAGCATATCACCTACGATATGCGCAATGCCATGTACCGGCATCTGCAGCAGATGTCGCAGAAATTTTTTACGTCCAACAATCAGGGCGAGATCATCACGCGGATGACGAGCGACATCGCCGGCGTGGAGCAGGTCATTGCGAATACCTTTACCAGCATTCTTTCCAACGTTATCACATTGGTCGCAGCGCTGGTTGCCATGTACCAGAAAAACTGGATCCTGGCGACGGTCGGGATCATCATCGTGCCGCTGTTTACGATCCCAACCAGGCGGGCCGGCAGGACGCGCTGGCAGATTACGAGTGAGGCGCAGGAATGCAACGATGAGATCAACGGTATTCTGAACGAGACAATGTCCGTCAGCGGGCAGCTGCTGGTCAAGCTGTTTTCCCGCGAAAATTACGAGTATAAGAAATATGAAGAAGCCAATGGCCGCATGGTGCGGCTGAACATTCGGCAGAGTATGGCCGGCCGCTGGTTCCGTGTGGTACTTTCCACGATCACCAGCGTGGGACCGATGCTGCTGTATCTGGTCGGCGGTATCCTGATGATCCGGCACGGCGCAGACCTGACGGTCGGTGACATCACTGTGCTGGTCGCACTGCTGTCGCGCATGTACGGACCGGTCAATTCTCTGCTGAATATCCAGGTGGACTGGATTCGTTCCATGGCCTTGTTTACCCGGATCTTTGCCTACTTTGATATGCCTATAGAAATTCAAAATGCGCCGGATGCGCTTGTGCCGAAGCAGGCAGATGGCAGCGTGGAGTTCCGGCATGTGGGCTTTTCCTATGACGGAGAAAAGCAGATTCTCAAAGATGTCAGCTTCAAATTGGACAGCGGCCGGTCGGTGGCCATTGTCGGGCCTTCCGGATCAGGGAAGAGTACGATCGTCAATCTGATTCCGCGGCTGTATGATGTGGACACGGGTGAGGTGCTGTTTGACGGCGTCGACGTGCGGAAACTGGACCTGGAGTTTCTGCGGAAAAATATCGGTGTAGTGACGCAGGAGACATATCTCTTTAACGGGACGATCCGCGACAATCTGCTGTATGTATGCCCGGACGCGACGGAGGAAGAGCTGCGCGAGGCCTGCGGCAAGGCCAATATCCTGGATTTTATCGATGCGCAGGAGAAGGGGTTTGACACGCTCGTCGGCAACCGCGGACTGAAGCTTTCCGGAGGGGAGAAGCAGCGCATCTCGATCGCACGGGTGCTGCTGCGCAAACCGGCACTGTTGATTTTTGACGAGGCAACGGCTTCGCTGGATTCGATTTCCGAGGCGAAAATTCAGGAGGCGATCGATCCGCTTGTCACTTCCTGTACCAGTATCCTGATCGCACACCGGCTTTCTACGATCCTGGCGGCGGATGAAATCATCGTCGTGAAGGCCGGTGAGATTGTCGAACGCGGCACGCATAAAGAACTGGTCGGCGCCGGCGGCGTATACACAGAGCTGTATGAGACACAGTTTAAGGCCGGCGGGGTGCTGGAAGAGGGCCCGAATGGGGCGGATAGCCGGATACAAAACCCGGCTGTGGCCGGAGCGGACAGCTGGAAGTCAGGGCAGACGCCCATCGGAGCGGACGTCTGGACTGAACCGCAGCCGGATGACGCCGAGATGGAAGCCCGCCGCCGTGCCGATGAGGAGAGGCAGCGCATTCTGGAGGAGGCGCTGTTCTGGCGGTGGTGGGAAAGCTGATTCTAAGGCCTGCACTTTCCGCAGGGGATATATCCTCTGTCAAGCAGTTCTTCCCGTGTGCCTGTGAAGTCTCGGCGGTTATGCTGCTGCATGTCGCGCACGGAAGAGCACTCCGGGCGGTGAAACTTTCCGGAGTTGATGTTGATGACATAAGTGACGTCTGCGGCCGGCTCGATAAATTCTCCCTGCCGCGGAGCGTTTTGATTCGCTGAATTCGCCGGTTCTGTTCCGGTGAAAAGTGCCCCGGTACTTTCGCCGTCGGCGTAGTTGATCGTGACGCCGGGCTGTACGTTGTAGGCGTAGATACAGAAGCAGATGGCCGGCCGCAGGCCGGGATTTTCCACGGAGAGGCCTTCCATCAGTACGCCCGACGCGACCAGGTTATCTCCCTGAAAGACCGGGGTCACGCGGTACATCACGTGGTTTCCGGTGCGCCGTATATAGGCGATTGTTTCGTTTTCAAAATCATTCATGCCGGCCGTATTCATGTAGCGCGTGCCGGTGATCAGATTGCGCTCGTTTGCGTTTTCTCCTGTCAAACCAAAGGCGAGCAGATGGCAGCGGTTGTACAGAAAGTTGCCGTCGATCCCGGCATATTTCACGATGTGCCAGCCGGTCGGCCGTATATCGCGAATGGATTCCCGCTCATTCTCCGGCATGAGATCGGGTCCCGCGCAGGCAAAGGCCCCGGTGCAGCGGCCAAGTGAATCCAGTTCTCCGTATTCTTCAAAAGACTGTGTGGTGAGCTCTTCTTCTGTAAAGAAGGGCTTGTTTCCGTTTACTTCGACCCAGGGCTTGTCTGACCATGGCGGGATCTGCGAGAGATCGAATGCGGCGGAGGCTGCAGAGTGAAAAACCGGGACAGAAAGAGAGAAACCGAGATCGGAAACAGAGGCGAAAGTCGTTTCGAAGGTTGGGCCGGAGACTGGTTCAGAAGCGGTTTCGCCGGCAGATCCGGAGGCAGATTGCGTATGCGGCAGCAAATTCGACATGCGTGCGCAGCCTGCGTTTCCGGCAGCGAACAGAAGCAGCATGGCCAGGACCGCGAGAAGTATTCTTTTATGAAAAAAGCAGCTGCGTGTCATAAAAATTCACCCTGTAAACGGAGACCGAGATAACAGACAGCGTGCTCACAGATACCGTCTGATCTTCTCAAGTATCTTTGAAAAATCCACTGCGCATTCTCCGTCTGAGATCAGGACGGGAACGGTATCGGAAAAGGTGTACGTCTCCGGCAGTTCTTCGTGTTCCAGGTCATAGACTGTGATCTTCAGTTTTTCCGGATCGATGATCCAGTATTCGCGGACGCCGGCCAGCCGGTATTTGTTGAGCTTGCGGAACTGGTCGTGGTAGCGACTGGAGGACGAGAGGATCTCTATGATGAAATCCGGCGCCCCGTAAAAACGCAGTTTATTACAATCCTTTTCGTTGCAGACGATGTACAGGTCCGGCTGGACGACCGTATAGTTGTCGTTGTCCAGTACGACATCAGAAGGAGCTATAAACAGTTCGTATTCCGGATGGCTGTCAGCACAAGGAGCCAGTTCGATTGCGAGACGAAGCAGAACAGCCTGATGGAGGTGTGTCGGGGAAGCCATATCATAGAACACCCCGTCAATCAGCTCGACCCGGCGTTCATCGGGCAGAGCGAGATAATCTTCCAGAGTATGAAGAGGTTTCGCGGCAGAATATGCGGCAGAGCCGTCTTTCAGGACCGGGGACGGAACTGCTGAAGATAGCGGATAGCTGCCGTCTGATGTGCTGCCGCCTTTTGTGAAAACGGACGAGGGAGTTTGGGCAGAACTATCTCCCAACAGTTTCTCCAGTGCAAGAATGGTGGCGCGCCGGGGCGCCTTTGTCGTACCGGCAAAAATTTTCTGCACAGTGCCCAGGGGAAGTCCTGCCAGCTGTGCGATCTGTTCATTGGTATAGCCGAGTTCTGTTTTGCGATTTTGCATTTCCTGAATTGTCATAAGAATGATGTCCTCCCGGTGCATGAAACAGCAAGCCCGCCGATGAGAGTTCAGCTGATGGAATAAAGTCTAGCACAGAGATATTCGTAAATCAACCATATAACGATATAAATAAGATATAATATCCGTTAATATGCCAATTCAACAGACGGGAAATGCTTCAGGGAGTGATAAATAGAATAGTAGACCGCGTTGCTTGACAAATAAATGCGGGATTCGTAAGATGATTCCACAGTATCAGAACGAGCCGGCAATATGGCAGAATCTACAAGTGAGGAGCAGATATGGACTACGCAAAAGAATCATTGAGACTGCATGAGGAATGGAAAGGAAAAATCGAGGTCATCGCGAAAGTCCCGGTTAAGACAAAAGA
>CAMODP010000116.1 GCA_946611445.1 uncultured Eubacterium sp. | reverse complement strand
CAACGCGGAGATCATGATGATGTTGCTCTCCATGCGGGAAATCGAGGCAGAGCATGCCGAGAATGGCCGGATTGCCGTCGAGATGTTTGCCGGTCATGCGCCCGGATATTATGACGCCATCCTGATGGATATGCGCATGCCTGAGATGGACGGTCTCGAGGCGACTCGATGCATCCGGTCTATGGACAGGGCTGACGCGAAAACCATACCGATCATTGCCCTGACAGCCAACGCATTTGACGAGGATGTGCAGCGCAGCATGCAGGCAGGACTGAACGCGCATCTGTCCAAGCCTGTGGAGCCGGAGGCACTGTTCAGAACGCTGGAGGGCCTCATCCGGGAGTAATCAGGAAGGAGGAGACAGGGGTCTGACCCCTGTCTCCCTGTCTCCGCTCGGCCGGTCAGCCGTACAGACGGTCATTGTTGATCATGTACAGCAGCGCGTTGCAGATGCACGCGGCGATATTGCTGCCGCCTTTGCGGCCGCGGGCTACGATGTACGGCACGTCGGTCTGCATGATCAGTTCCTTGGACTGGACTACGTTGACAAAGCCCACCGGTGCGCCGATGACCAGCGCGGGATCCAGCTCCCCGTTCTTTACCATCTCATAGATTCTGATCAGGGCCGTTGGTGCGTTGCCGATAGCGAAGATCAGCTGTCTGTCCATGCGGGCGGCCTTTTCCATGCTGACCACTGCCCTGGTCACGCCTCTTTCCTTTGCCTCTGCGGCCACGTCTTCGTCGGCAATGAAGCAGAATGCCTCTCCGCCGTATCTGGCCAGGGCTTTCTTGTTGATGCCGGACCAGGCCATATTTGTGTCTGTCACGATGCAGGCACCGTCGCGGATCGCCTGCATGGCTTTCTCCGCGGCATTTTCTGAAAAGCAGAGGTTATCCGCGTACTCGAAGTCGGCGCTGGTATGGATGCATCTCTTGACGATCAGCTCCGTGCCCGGAATCAGCTGCGCGTTCTTGTCGCCCAGTTCTTCCGTGATAATCTCAAAGCTTCTCTTCTCAATATCCAGAGGTTTTACATTTTCCAGTTCGATATTCATCTGTTTTTCCTTTCAGTATACATGAATCGGTGAGTCAGAGAGAAACGTCCCTTTGACTCACACGCCTTCGTTGAGGATCCGGTAGATTGCGTCCATGTCCATGTGTTTCCGCAGCTCGGCTGCGAGGATGTCGTACTGGCTTTCTTTGAAGGTCTGGTAGTCGACGCCGGTCATCTGTGTGGTGTCGACGCCTTTCTTTTTCCCCAGAGCCTCGATGATGCGGTCTGCGACCTGCTCTTTGTCGAAGATGCTGTGTACATAGGAGCCGTATACATTGTTGTACTGGGCGCCGTCAGCTTTGTGCTCTGCACCGGTCACGTTGGTGTCGGCGATATCTGTCAATGCGTCCGCGCCGTCTTTCCGCGTGGAGACGCCCATATGGATCTCATAGCCTTCCAGTTCAGTCCCGTTCAGTCCGGAGAGCACGCCTTTTACGCCGGAGAAAATGCCGTTCACGCGGGTTCTCGTCTTGTCTCCGGCGAAAACGGTGTCCATGGGCAGCAGGCCCATGCCTTTGATCGAGCCGCCGGCCTCTACGCCGAGGGGATCGGAAAGGGTCTCGCCCAGCATCTGGAATCCGCCGCAGATGCCGAATACGACCGTTCCTTCAGCCGCCTGCTTCAGAATGGCCGCCTCGAGTCCGTTCTGACGCATCCACAGCAGGTCCTCCATGGTGTTTTTTGTGCCCGGAAGCAGGATCATATCGGGGTTCTTCAGTTCACTGACCCTGTCCACGTAGCGAAGAGAGACGCCTGGCATTTTTTCAAACGGATTGAAATCCGTAAAGTTCGATATCCTGGGAATGCGGATGACCGCCAGGTCGATCAGGCCGATCTCCTGCGAGCGGGTAAAGCGCTCCGTCAGGCTGTCCTCGTCCTCCACCTCGATCCGCAGATACGGCGCCACGCCCACCACGGGGATGCCGGCCCGCTCTTCAAGCATCTCGATGCCGGGATCCAGGATCGTCTTGTCGCCGCGGAATTTATTGATGATCAGACCCTTGACCATGGCCTGCTCATCGGGATCCAGCAGCTCTACCGTGCCGATCAGCTGCGCGAACACGCCGCCCCTGTCAATATCTCCCACCAGGAGAACCGGGGCCTTCGCGAGCTTCGCCATGCCCATGTTGACAAAGCAGTCGTCATCCTTGAGATTGATCTCAGCCGGACTGCCCGCCCCCTCGATCACGATGATGTCATTCTCCGCCGCAAGGGAATCATACGCCTCCTGCACGGCAGGAATCAGATTCTTCTTGTAGGCAAAATAAGTCCGGGCATCCATATTGCCCAGCACCTCGCCGTTGACGATCACCTGCGAGCCCGTGTCATTCGTGGGTTTCAGAAGGATCGGATTCATGCGGACAGACGGCTCTATCCCGGCGCACTCCGCCTGCATGACCTGCGCGCGGCCCATCTCCAGCCCTTCCTTCGTGATAAAAGAATTCAGGGCCATGTTCTGTGCCTTAAACGGCGCGACCCGGTAGCCGTCCTGCCGGAAAATGCGGCACAATCCCGCAGCCAGAAGACTCTTGCCGGCATTCGACATCGTGCCCTGTACCATGATTGCTTTCGCCATGTGGTGCCTCCTGTATTTTTTATATAAAAATAAGTTTCTGTCATATATCCGCACAGCTGACGAGAAGACCGGGGAACAGCCATGTGGGCGACTTCAGCGAGTACGTGTCCGAGACCGGTCGAGACTTAGACAGCCGGCCATATCTGGACCGGGTGTCTTAGCCGAGCAGGCTCGAACCGGCGCAGCGGAGCCCATCTGGCTGTCCACGGTCTGCGTGTCAGCGTTCGTTTTGCAACTTTCTCTCACCGCAGCGCCTCCAGCAGCTTCAGGTTCTCCTCGTGCCGCCGCACGGCGACGCGGAAGTACCCCTCAGACAGTCCTGGATAATTCGCGCAGCTGCGGATCAGCACCTGTTTCTCCAGCGCCTTTTCCTGCAGGTCTGCCGGCCCGCGGAAGAAAACATAATTGGCCTTGGAATCATATACTTTATATCCGAGCCCGGCCAGCTCCTTTTTCAGAAAAGCCCTCTCTTCACGGATCAGGGCGCGCGCCTCATTGACATACGCCTCTTCCCGCAGGGCCGCGCAGCCGGCAGCCTGCGCCGGAACGGACACATTCCACGGCTGCACGATCTTGTGCATGGCCTCCAGAAGCTCCTGATTCGCGGTCAGCCCGTATCCCAGCCGGATGCCGGGAACGGCATATCTTTTTGTGAAGGCCTTCAGAATGAACAGCTGCGGAAAGCTGTCCAGCTTTCCCTTCACTGTCAGGCTGTGAGGTTCGTCAATGAAGTCCTGGAAACATTCGTCCACCAGCAGCCATATACTGTGATCGCGGCATCTCTCCAGAATCTTTTCCAGCAGCGCCGGATCGATCGTGCAGCCGGTCGGATTGTTCGGGTTGCACAGAAAAGCCATGTCCAGATCAGGCGTCAGACTTTCCAGATATGCCTCCGTCAGCACAAACCCATTCTTCTCATCCAGATTATAATACAGCGTCTCACAGCCGGCAGCCTGCAGGGCGCTCTCATATTCGGCAAATGACGGTGCCGTCACGAGGGCCCGCTCCGGGCCAATCGCGTGTACAAAGGAAAAAATAACTTCCGCGGCGCCGTTCCCGCAGATCAGCTGTTCCGCCGGGACCTGTTCATAGTCTGACAGACCGGCCAGCAGTTTTTCCTGCAGCACATCCGGATAGCAGCTGATGTCCCGCATACTGTCACAGGCAGCCTGGATCACGCTCTCTGGTGTTCCGAGCGGGTTGATATTGGAAGAAAAATCCAGAACGCCCGGATGGCGGTACACATCGCCTCCGTGAACTATTTTTTGCATATGGTGATATCTCCTGTTGTGCGGCGGATCCGCCGTTAAAACTTTCTCCCGTGCATATGAAATGCATTTTCCTGTCCAGAGACCTCGCATTTCGTCTGAAGGTATGTGAACCTGCAGTCATAAGGATACAAATCCGAAATCCGCGGTTTTGTGTCACACCACCCGCACGATGATCACCCGAAGCAGGCCGCCGATGATCAGAGCCAGTACAGCCGCAGCCGTCATGAGCCTGTTCGCCCGGGGGATGTCCTCCGGCTCAACGGGCCGGAGCGGATCGCCGAGTGTCTGTTTTTTGTGCAGCTTTCCGAAATAATACGCGTCCCCGGCCAGCTGAATGCGGAGCGCGCCCGCCATCGCCGCCTCTGTGTGGGCGGAATTCGGGCTGTCATGCTTTTTCCTGTCGCGCAGAAAGATCCTCCAGGCATTTCTTGTGTCAAAGCCTGTAAAAGGACAGGCCAGCACCAGCAGCAGCCCGGCAATCCTGGCCGGCAGAAAATTCACCACATCATCCAGCCTGGCGGCAAAGGTGCCGAAATAACGGTATTTATCATTCCGGTAGCCGATCATGGAATCCATGGTGTTGATGGACTTATAGAAAAAGCCTCCGGAGGCGCCGGCGATCAGCATGAACAGCAGCGGCGCCACAATGCCGTCTGCCGTGCTCTCTGCCACCGTCTCCGTGGCCGCCTTCGTGACGCCTGTAAAATCCAGATCCTGTGTGTCGCGTCCGACAATCATGGAGACAGCCTTCCGCGCGCCGGGCAGGTCATCCGCCTTCACTCTCTCATAGACCTTCATGCTCTCCACGCGCAGCGACTTCGTCGCCACCAGCTGATAGCACCAGAAAACCTCTACGAGAAAACCGGCCAGAAAATGAAATCGGTAGAGCACGAACAGAATGGATACGGGCACGATCGTGCTCACCAGGATCACCCAGAGTGCGCAGAAAACGCCTGCGGCCCGTTCACCGGTTTTGTTTTTCGGGAAAATGCCCCGCAGTGTTTTTTCCGTTCTGTCAATCACCCAGCCAATCATTCGGACCGGATGATACAGCCATCTCGGATCTCCCACCGCGAGATCAATGAGAAAGCCCAGCACTACCGCCGCAAGGATATGGTCTGTCTGCAAAAAAGTCATTTATGATCCTCATTTCTGTTCACTCACGGTATCTGTTACCGCTGTCTGTCTGCGCTGGCGGCGACAGCGGCTTCACAGTCAGCTTCTCTGTCCCGCTTCAGCCGCCACGCCTCTGCCTGCTGCAGGAAGGCGCAGGCGACGCCGGGCGCGGCGTGATAATACATATGCGGAAAGCCGCACACCAGCTCGCGGCCGTCGCCGTGCCAGCTGCGGATGCAGCGCCATGAGCGGGGACCGGCCGGTTTTTTCGCGAAGAATTCGCTGCCCGGATCTTCAGAATCATAATAATGAAACTCGTGTGTCCGGACCTCTCCCGGATCCTGCCCGAACATACGGCCCTCTGTCAGCGTGGTGTACCCGAAACGATTCAGATGACCGGTATAAAATGCTTTTCCGTGAAGAACGCCTGCCATCTGCCAGATCTTTCCATCGCTGTCCTCGAGCGTATCGTGCAGGTACAGGAACCCGCCGCATTCCGCCATCGTCGGCAGTCCCTGCACGATGGCTTCCCGTATGGACCGGCGCATGGACGCATTTTCCTCCAGTTCACGGCCATACAGCTCCGGATATCCGCCGTGCAGCAGCAGGCCGTCCAGATTCTGCGGCAGCTCTTTGTCGTGTATCGGGGAAAACTCCACCAGTTCCGCGCCCATGTCGCGGAGAAGCTGGAGATTGTCTTCATAGAAAAAGCAAAACGCTTCATCTCTGGCAAGGCCGATGCGGAGCGACGGCTGTGCCTGTGTCGCGCATTCCGCGTCGGCAAGCACCTTCTCCCAAACCGCGCGGTCTGCGTCCGCGTCCAGCTCCGGTGCCTGCCC